>NZ_JBEXJK010000022.1:0-42705 GCF_040609095.1 Kitasatospora sp. NPDC004799 | reverse complement strand
CGCTCCAACGGCGCCAGCAGACCCCGCAGATACGCCAGCGCCGACTCCCGCGACTCACTCCGCGCGAACCGGTGCGCAAACCGCTCATGCAGCCCAGCCAACCCGTCCGACCAGGAACGAGCATCGACCTCGGATATGTCCCCACCCATGAACAGCCCAACGAGCGAGCCCAACGAACGTCACGGTAAGCACCGTTGCAGTACTAGGAGCCCGTACGGAACGACACCCGGGTGCGGTGCTCGCCGGTGCGGACGGTGAGTCCGTGCTCGGGGAGGCCGGCCGGGTCGCCGCCGTCGCCGAGCCAGCAGGCGACGGCGGAGCCGAGCAGCAGCGGGTCGATGCCGGGGTCGGGGTGGCCGAAGTCCGGCTCGGCGCGGGCCTCCAGCAGCGGGCCGGTGCGCAGCCGGAGCAGGTGGCGGGCCGGGCCGAGGGCGGCCACCGCGACGGTGAGGCCGGGCAGTTCGGCGGTGGTGTCGGCGAGCCAGTCGGCGGCGGGGCGTTCGGCGTGGGCCTCGGTCCGGGCGAGCACCTCGGCGGTGTAGCGCAGCGCGTCGCCCAGGTGCTCGTCGGTGAGGGCGTGGAAGCCGCGCGGGGTGTGGTCCTGCGGGTCGAAGGGGTAGCGCCGCAGGCTCACCTCGGTGCCCTCGGTCCTGCCCTCGACGTCGTACGCGGTGGGCCCCTCGGCGGCGCCGGGGCAGGGGACGGGCCGGGGGTAGGGCGGCAGGACCGGCTCGCCCGGGGGCTCGTCCAGGCCGTCCAGGAAGGAGTAGAGCAGCGGGCGCAGCACCCGGGCGGACTCGCCGCGGTGGGCGAGCGAGCGGTCGGTGATCCCGCGCAGGTCGGCCGGGTCCCGGGCGAGGGTCCGTTCCAGCTGGGCGGCGAGGTCCCCGTCCGGGTCGAGCAGCGGCGCGGCCTGGCCGAAGGCGTAGCTGGGGGAGCGCGGGTCGAGTTCGGCGGCGCCGGTGGCGACGACCATGGTGCGGTGCTCCAGGGCGGCGCCGTAGACGGTGACCGAGCCGTGGTCGCCGATCACGCAGTCGGCGGCGACGAGGGCGGCCTGCCAGCCCTGGTGGGGCGGGATCAGGCGCAGGCCCATCCGGCGGGCGTCGTCGAGCAGCGCCTCGGGGTCGTGGCGGCTCCACACGTTGGGGTGCAGGACGACGGCCACCGCGTACTCGTCGGCGGGCAGTTGGCGGACCAGCCGGCGGGGCAGGTCGGGGCGGCGGCCGAATAACGAGTGCTCGCTCCAGGTGGAGCTGACGACGACGAGCCGCCGACCGCCGACGGCGCCGAGCGCGGCGCGGTAGCCGTCCCGGGAGCGCCGGCTGGCGAGCATCCGGTCGAAGCACGGGTCGCCGACCACCCGGGCGACGTCCAGCGCCTCGGGGCAGGAGGCCCGGAGCCGGTCCAGCTGCTCGGGGTGGGAGAGGCCGAGGACGTCCACGAACACCCGTCCGCGGTGGGTGAGTTCGTTGCGGGACAGGCCGGCGGCGCTGACCGTGTCGCCGGTGGACTCGGTGACCAGGCGGTTGTAGCCGGCCCCGTGCGGGAGGACGACGAGCCGGGCGTCCAGGCGGTGCATGGAGGAGTGGACGGCGCAGGCCACGGCCAGGTCGAAGCGGCGGCGGACGGCCTCCTCCCAGTCCAGCACGGTGAACCCGGGCAGGCCGCGCAGGTACTCCTCCAGGGCGCGGTCGGCGAAGACCGAGCCGGGGTTGACGGTGAAGTACCGGTCGACGCCGTGCGGCCGGACCAGGGAGAGGACGTCCAGGACCCGGGTGGCCGAGGTGAGGGTGCGGGCGACCGCCAGCACGCGGGCCTTGACCGGGTCGGTGTTCCACCGGTCGGCGGGCCAGGCGTGGGGGCGGGACGGCACACCATGATCGTACTGGCCGGGGCCGTCTCCGGCGCGCCTTTCCGGGCGGAGGTCAGCGGCCCGGGCGGAGGCCGGCCGCCCGAGGAGGAGTCAGCCCGCCGCGGCGGTGGGCTCGTGGTGCTCGGCGGCGGCGCACTCGTCGAGGAGGGGGCGCATGGCCTCGTCCACGAGCCGGTAGCGCACCACGCGTCCGTCCCGGTCGCCGGTGACCACGCCGGCCGTCCGGAGCAGCCGCAGGGCCTGGGAAACGGCGGGGTCGCGCATGCCGGTGGCGACCGCGAGGTCGGTGACGGCGAGCGGGCCGGCCCGGTGCAGGGCGAGCAGCAGGGCGAGCCGCCCGGGGTCGGCGAGCAGGGAGAACCGCTCGGCCCAGGACCGGACGTGCGCGGGGTCGCCGATCGCGGCGATGGCCTCGCAGACCCGGTGCCCGTCGATGGTGCGGTGGCCCGCGCGGTCGGCCGGTACGAGATGCATGCGGACATTCTTGCAGGCGGCGGCCTGTGATCCTGGACACCTGCGCAGGTGCGCAGCCTTGCACGGGTCGGGGTGGGGCCCTACGGTGTTCCCCGCCGTGGTGCTCGGGAAGACCGGTGACGGACCCTCAGGGGTCCCAGCCCGGAGCGGCCCTCGCCACTGTGATCGGGTCGTTCCTCCGCCCACGGAGGAACGTCGTCCGGACCCATGGAGCCACTGGGCGCCTCGCGCGCCTGGGAAGGCGGGTACGGGCGTCCCGTCAGCCAGGAGACCGGCCACGGCATCTCACGAGGTTTTCCACGAGGTGCTGGAGCGTGATCCGCAGATGACCCTGCCCGAAACCGTTGCCGCCGGGGCGAAGGCGGCCCCCTCCGTGCTGCCCAGCTTCAAGTGGCGGCGCGAGGACACCATCCGTACGGCCGGGCTGATGGGGGTGATCCTGGCCATGCACCTGGTGGCCTTCGGGACGCTCGTCTTCCTGGTCGCGCCCGAGCGGTACGCGGTCGGTACCCAGGTCTTCGGGGTGGGCCTGGGGATCACCGCGTACACCCTCGGCATGCGGCACGCCTTCGACGCCGACCACATCGCGGTGATCGACAACACCACCCGCAAGCTGATGGCGGACGGCAAGCGGCCGGTCTCGGTGGGCTTCTGGTTCGCCCTCGGGCACTCCTCGATGGTGGTGCTCATGGCCGCCCTGGTGGCGGGCGGCGCGCAGCTGGCGAACACCCTGATGGACGACGAGTCGACCACCCACCAGTGGCTCGGCATGGTCGGGACGACCACCTCCGGCGTCTTCCTCTACCTGATCGGCGCGCTCAACCTGGCGGCGCTGCTCGGCATCCTCAAGGTCTTCCGGGCGATGCGGGCCGGGCAGTTCGACGAGCGGGAGCTGGAGGCGCACCTCGACTCGCGCGGGTTCATGGCCCGGGTGCTGAACCGGGCGACCCGGTCGATCACCCGGCCGGGGCAGATGTTCCCGGTGGGCATGGTGCTGGGCCTGGGCTTCGACACCGCGACCGAGGTCACCCTGATGGTGATGGCCGGTTCCGGCGCGGCCTCCGGGCTGCCCTGGTACGCGATCGTCTGCCTGCCGCTGCTGTTCGCGGCCGGGATGAGCCTGTTCGACACGCTGGACGGGACGTTCATGAACTTCGCGTACCAGTGGGCCTTCGCCAATCCGGTCCGGAAGGTGTACTACAACCTGACCATCACTGGGCTGTCGATCGCGGTGGCCTTCATCATCGGCACCATCGAGCTGGTCGGGGTGCTGCACGAGAAGCTCGACCTGACCGACCCGGTCACCGGGTTCGTCGCGGACATCTCGCTGGACAACGTCGGCTACGCCATCGCCGGGCTGTTCGTGGTGGTCTGGGCGATCGCGATCGGGTACTGGAAGCTGGCCCAGGTCGAGCAGCGCTGGACGCCGTCCCAGGAGTCCTAGGCGGCCGCGAGCAGCAGCGTGCCCGCGACGGCGAGCCCGGCGCCGACCACCTGGACCGGGCGCAGCCGCTCCTTCAGGACCCCGCGCGCCAGCAGCGCGGTGACCACCGGGTAGAGCGAGGCGAGCACGGCGGCCACCGCCGCCGAGCCGCCGTGCGAGGCCATCGCGTAGGTGGCGTTGCCGGCGGCATCGGCCAGGCCGATGCCGGTGAGCAGGGGCAGCCGGGCCCGCAGTTCCGGCAGCGGCCCGGCGCTGCTGGTGTCGGTGCCGCGCCGGCCGACCAGCAGCGCGGCGGCGCCGACGACGATGTTGACGAGCCGTTGGACGCACAGGACGAGCAGCAGCCCGCCGCCCGCCGAGGCGTGCGAGACCAGGGCCATGGTGGCGCCGAAGCCGAACGCCGCGGCCAGGGTGAGCAGCAGGGCCGTGCGGGCGGCGGACGGCCCGCCGCGTTCGGGCCCGCCGGCCAGCACCACACCGGCCACGGCCACCGCGATGCCGGCCAGCTGCCCGGGGCCGGGCCGCTCGCCGAGCGCGAGCCCGACGCCGACCGGCACCACGACGCCGACGGTGGCCAGGGGGGAGACCACGCCCATCGGGCCGAGCGCGAGCGCCCGGTAGAAGGCGAGCATCGCGAACGGGCCGATCACCCCGGCGGCGACGGCGTACCAGAGCGCGGGGGAGGCCTCGGTCCAGCCGCCGGTGGCCAGGACGGCGAGCAGCAGGACGGCGGCGGCCGCGGCCTGGGAGGCGACCACCACGGCGAGCGCGGGCAGCCGGCGGGTGAGGACGCCGCCGCCGAAGTCGGCGAGGCCGGTGAGCAGGCTGGCGGACAGGGCGAGCAGGACGGTCACCGCAGGCCCCCGGGGAGTGAGGACAGCACAATGGACTCCGCAGTACAGTCGGGTGGACTCGTTGTCGGAACCCGCAGCGTAGTGCAATGAACTGAACTCTGCCGAGCACTATTGTGATCGGTCTCGACCTGTGGACACCGGAGGACTGCCCGCGTGCCGGACCCCGACCTCGTCTCCCGGGCGCTCGCCCGCAACGTCAAGCGGCTGCGCACCGAGCGCGGCCACACCCTGGACGCCCTCGCCGCCCGCTCCGGGGTGAGCCGCGGCATGATCGTCCAGATCGAGCAGGGCCGCACCAACCCGAGCGTGGCCACCGTGGTCCGGATCGGCGACGCGCTCGGCGTCTCGATCGCCACGCTGCTCGACTACGAGGAGGGGCCCGACGTCCGGGTCGTCCCGGGCGACCAGGCCGTCCCGCTGTGGACCGGGCCGTCCGGCGGGACGGGCGTCCTGCTGCACGGGATCGAGGCGCCCGGGCCGCTGGAGCTGTGGGGCTGGCGGATGGAGCCGGGCGAGGAGTACTCCTCCGAGCCGCACCCGGCCGGGACGGTGGAGATCCTCCGGGTCGACGAGGGCGAGCTGACCCTGGTGCACGGGGAGCGCGAGCACGCGGTGCCGGCCGGCAGCACCGTCTCCTTCGACGCCTCGTACGCCCACGTCTACCGCAACGCGGGGGACGGGGTGCTGCGGCTGACCATGGTGGTGTCGGTCCCGCCGCCGCGCTGATCCTCCCCGTGCACGCCCGAACGGCGCCTCCCCGGAGCGGGGAGGCGCCGTTCGCGTTCCGTGGTCAGTGCCGGTCGCCGTAGCGGCGGCGGAACTGCTCGACCCGCCCGGCGGTGTCGAGCACCCGGGACTGGCCGGTGTAGAAGGGGTGGCTCGCCGAGGAGATCTCGACGTCGATCACCGGGTAGGTGCGGCCGTCCTCCCACTCGACGGTGCGGTCGCTGGTCAGCGTCGAGCGCGTGAGGAAGGCGAGGTCGCCGACCTTGTCGCGGAAGACGACCGGGCGGTAGGCGGGGTGGATTCCGGGCTTCATGGCGGGGCTCCTCGGGGTGTGCGGGCGGGGCGGGGGCGGGGTTCGGGTCAGCGCTCCTCGCGGAAGTCGACGTGCCGGCCGGCGACCGGGTCGTACTTGCGCAGGACCATCCGGTCCGGGTCGTTGCGGCGGTTCTTGCGGGTCACGTACGTGAAGCCGGTGCCGGCGGTGGAGCGGAGCTTGATCACCGGGCGCAGTTCGCTGCGGGCCATCGGGCGTCCTCCTGACGGGGTGGCGGGGGCGTCGGATCGAAACCGTACACCGAAATGGAAGTCATTTTCATCTGGTGTAACGTGAGCCCGGTCCTGCCCATTCCCGGACGCCAGGGAGCACCCATGTCCGCCCACTGCCAGCTCACCGGCCGACGGCCCGGCTTCGGCAACGCGATCTCGCACTCGCACCGCCGCACCCGCCGCCGCTTCGACCCGAACATCCAGCACAAGCGCTACTGGCTGCCCGGCGAGGGCCGGTACGTCCGGCTCGCGCTGAGCGCCAAGGGCATCCGCACCGTCGACGCGATCGGCATCGAGGCCGCCGTCGCCCGGATCCGGGCCCGGGGGGAGAAGGTCTGATGGCCAAGCAGAGCAAGATCGCCAAGAACGAGCAGCGGCGCGCGACCGTCGCCCGCTACGCCGAGCGCCGGGCCGAGCTCAAGCGGATCATCGCCCACCCCGGCACCGGAGCGGCCGAGCGCGCCGCCGCCCAGGCCGAACTCGCCCGCCAGCCGCGCGACGCCAGCGCCACCCGGGTCCGCAACCGGGACGCCGTGGACGGCCGGCCCCGCGGCTACCTGCGGGCCTTCGGGCTCTCCCGGGTCAGCCTGCGGGCGCACGCCCACGCCGGCCACCTCCCCGGCGTCCGCAAGGCGAGCTGGTGAGCGCCGTGGACGGGACCAGGCTGCCGGTGGTGGTCGTCGCCGGCCTGCACGCGGAGCAGCGCCGCGCCGCCGTCGAGGAGCTGGCGGCCGCCGCGGTGGACGCCGTGGTCCTGCACCACGACCTGCGGGACGCCGCGCTCGGCACCGTCCGCCGCGAACTGCGCGACGCGGGCGGGGCCTTCGACGTGGCCGACGTGCCGCTGGTGAACGACTGCCCGTGCTGCGCCCTGCGCGAGGACCTGCTGCCCCGGCTGCTGGAGATCGCCGACGGCGGCCGGTACGGACTGGCGATCGTCGAACTGTGGGGCGGCAGCGACCCGCACCCGGCGGTCGAGGTGATCGCCGGGGGCGAGGCGGACGGGCGGCCGCTCGCCGACGCCGTCGAACTGGCGGGCGTGGTCACCGCCGTCGACCCGGACCGGCTGATCGGCGAACTCTCCGTCCCCGACGACCTGGCGGAGCACGGCGAGCAGACCGCGGCGCGCGACGACCGGACCCGCGCCGAGGCGCTCGCCCACCAGATCGAGTACGCCGGCACGCTCGCCGTGCCGCGCGCCGCGGCGCACGCGCCGGGGCTCGAACTCCTGCGTCAGCTGCACGCCACCGCCCGGACCGTCCGGCTCGGCACCGGCGCGCTCACCCGGGCCGCGCTCGGCGGCTTCGACGTGGCCGCCGCCCGCGACCGGGTCAACCCGGCGATCGCGCTGCTGCCGCAGGAGCGGGACGGGGCGGGCGTCACCACCCTGCTGTGGGAGCGCCGCCGACCGCTCCACCCCGAGCGGCTGCACCGGGCGCTGGAACTGCTCGTCCCGGCGGCGCAGCGCAGCCGCGGCCGGTTCTGGCTGGCCAACCGGCCGGACCTGATGCTGGCCTGGGACGCCGCCGGGGCGAACCTCGCGGTCGAGGAGTGCGGGCCCTGGCTGACCTCCCTGCCCGACGCGGCCTGGGAGCTCTACCCGCCCGCGCGCCGGGCCGCCGCCGCCCTCGACTGGCACCCGCTGCACGGCGACCGGGTGCAGCAGCTCAGCTTCACCGCGGAGGGGCTTGACGTCGACGGCATCACCGAGCTGCTCGACTCCTGCCTGCTCACCGACGCCGAACTCGCCGGCGGCGAACCCGGCTGGAAGGCCCTGCCGGACGCCTTCCGGGACCTGCTCGACCCCGTCCACTGAGGGCCCCGTCCACTGAAGGCCCGCTCGACCGAAGTTCCCGTCCACCGAAGGAGTGCCCTGCCGTGCGCAGACGACCCGCCCCGCCGAAGCCCCGCCCCAACCCTCTGCTGGCGGCGGGCATCGAGTACATCGACTACAAGGACACCGACCTGCTGCGCCGCTTCGTCTCCGACCGCGGCAAGATCCGCAGCCGGAGGGTCACCCGCCTCACCGTGCAGCAGCAGCGGGCGATGGCCCGGGCGATCAAGAACGCCCGCGAGACGGCCCTGCTCCCGTACACCTCCGACGCCACCCGATAAGGAGCCCGCCGTGGCCGTACCCAAGCGCAAGACCTCCCGCAGCAACACCCGGCACCGCCGCGCCCAGTGGCGGGCGACGCCGCCGAAGCTGGTCCCGATCACGCTGAACGGGCGGGAGATGCTGGTTCCGCAGAAGCTCGTCCCGGCGTACCGGCGGGGTCTGCTGGAGCCGGAGGAGCGGTAGGGGGTGGTGGGGGGAGTGGCCCGCGCCCGGTGGCGGGGTCTGCTGGACCCGAAGGAGCGGTAGGGGAGAGCCGCCGAGGGGCCCGCGCCCCTCGGCGGTCCGGCGTGTGCGGGGGCGGGGCGCACGGCGCGCGCTCGGGGGTGACGGCGCGGTCGCGCGGGGGGCGCGCAAGGGGCACCGGGGGTTCTGTCGGGGGTGCTCGGCGGGCGGTTCGGGCCGGGGGTTCGTAGGCTCGACGCATGGCGGATGCGTACGCGGGGCGGCGGGAGCGGGTGAGGGAGCACTGCAGCGCGGCCGGGGCCGATGCGGCGCTGATCACCCGTGCGGCGAACGTGCGGTACCTGACGGGCTGCGCGCCCTGCGGGGCGAGCCTGCTGCTGACCAGGGAGCGGGCCCTGCTCGCGCTGCCGGACGACCTCCCGCCGGACGACTCGGGGGAGCACCTGATCGCTCCGGACGTCACCAGACTGCCGGTGGTGGCCGGGTCGGACACCGCGCTGGCGGCCGCGGTCGTGGCCGCGCGCTCCGGCGTGTCGGACCTGGCGGTGGAGGAGCACGACCTGACCGTCACCCGGCACCGGGCGGTGGGGGCGCTGACCGAGGGGGCCCGGCTGGTGGACCTCGGCCAGACGGTCGAGCGGCTGCGGGTGGTCAAGGACGAGCACGAGATCGCCGACCTGCGGATCGCCGCCGAGATCGCCGACCAGGCGCTGGGCGAACTGCTGGAGTCGATCCTGGTCGGCCGCACCGAGCGGCACCTGGCGATGGAGCTGGAGCGCCGGATGATCGACCACGGCGCCGACCGGGCGGCCTTCCCGGTCTCGGTCGGCACCGGCAGCCACTCGGGCCAGGCCGCCCACCAGCCGACCGACCGCCGGGTGGAGGAGGGCGACTTCCTGACCGTGGTGATGGGCGCCCAGTACCGCGGCTACGGCGTCTCCACCGCCCGCACCTTCGTGATCGGCGCGGCCCCCGCGCCCTGGCAGGTGGAGCTGCACCGGCTGGTCTTCCGGGCCCAGCGGGCCGGGCGGGAGGCGCTCGGACCAGGGGTGGAGCAGTGCGTACCCGACCGGGCCGCCCGGCAGGTCCTGGAGGCGGCCGGGCACACCGAGGCCTCCCCGCACCCGGTGGGCCACGGCATCGGGCTGGAGATCCGGGAGGCCCCGCGCCTCGGTCCGGCGGACATGGGTAAACTGGACAGCCGCGTGCCGGTCACCGTCGGCCCAGGGGTCCACCTCCCGGGCAGGGGCGGCGTCCGGATCGAGGACACGCTCGTCGTGCGCCCCCTCGAGGAGGGCGGGCCCGAGCTGCTCACCATCACCACCAAGGAGCTCCTCGCCCTGTGACCGCGGCCCCCGGGGCCGCGGGCGGCAGGACGCAACCCCTTGGTTCCTTGACAGCTATACAGGAGTAAGTGCGCCCGTGGCTTCCACGAACGATCTCAAGAACGGCATGGTCCTCAAGCTCGAGGGCGGCAAGCTCTGGTCCGTCGTCGAGTTCCAGCACGTCAAGCCCGGCAAGGGCCCGGCCTTCGTGCGTACCAAGCTGAAGGAGGTCCTGACCGGCAAGGTCGTCGACAAGACCTTCAACGCGGGCACCAAGGTCGAGACCGCCAACGTCGACAAGCGCGGCATGCAGTTCTCGTACAAGGACGGCGAGAACTTCGTGTTCATGGACATGGACACCTACGACCAGATCACCGTCGAGCCGGCCACCGTCGGCGACGCCGCCAAGTACCTGCTGGAGGGCTTCGAGGCCCTGGTCGCCACCAACGAGGGCTCGGTCCTGTACATCGAGCTCCCGGCCGCGGTCGAGCTGACCATCGCCGAGACCGAGCCGGGCGTCCAGGGCGACCGCTCCACCGGTGGCACCAAGCCGGCCACCCTGGAGACCGGTGCCGAGATCCAGGTCCCGCTCTTCGTCACCACCGGTGAGAAGGTCAAGGTCGACACCCGCGACGGCAGCTACCTCGGCCGGGTGAAGTAAGTCCGTGTCGGCCGCACGCAGCAAGGCCCGTACCCGGGCCTTCCAGATCCTCTTCGAGGCCGACCACCGCGGGGTCGACCCGCAGCAGGTCCTCGCCGACTGGGTGGCCCGCGCCCGCGAGCCCAAGCCCGACGAGGGCACGCCGCAGGTCGGTGAGTACACCATGGAGCTCATCGAGGGGTACGTCCAGCACGCCCGCCGCATCGACGACCTGATCGAGCAGTACGCCGTGGGCTGGACGCTCGACCGGATGCCGATCGTGGACCGCAACGTCCTGCGGCTCGGTGCGTACGAGCTGATCTGGGAGGACGGCGTCCCGGACGCCGTCGTCCTGGACGAGGCCGTCGAGATCGCCAAGGAGTTCTCCACGGACGACTCCCCGGCCTTCGTCAACGGCATGCTCGCCCGCTTCCTGGAGCTGAAGCCGGGCATCCGCCGGTAGCAGGTCGATCCCGTGGACGGCCGTCGGACCCGAACAGGTGTCCGGCGGCCGTTCCGTGTTTCACCCGGGCGGCGTAGGGTGAGGGCCTACTCGTCAGTAACTTGACGTCCGGAAGCACGCGTGAAGGGCAGGCCCCCACATGACCACGGCGATCCGCAGCGAGTTCGACCAGGGCATCGCCCTGACCAGGCACCCCGAGGAGGCCGGCCGCTACGAGGCCGAGCTCGGCGCCGGCTGGCAGATCGGCGGCGGGGTGAACGGCGGACTGCTGCTCGCCGTGGCCGGACACGCGCTGTCGCTGGAGCACGGCACCCACCCGGACCCGGTGTCGATCAGCGGTTACTACCTGTCCGCCTCCACCCCCGGCCCGGCCACCGTCCGCACCGAGGTGCTGCGCACCGGCCGGGGCCTGTCCACCGGCACCGCCTCGCTCAGCCAGGACGGCGTCGAGCGGCTGCGCGTGGTGGCCAGCCACGGCGACCTCGCCGCCGCCGAGGGCGAGGTGCGCACCAGTGCGCAGCCGCCGCAGCTGCCGCCGCCGGACCAGTGCGTCGGCGTCGAGCACGCGCCCAAGGAGCTGATCGCCCAGGCCGCCCTGCTGGAGCGGTTCGACCTGCGGCTGGACCCGGCCACCATCGGCTGGGCGCTCGGGCAGCCCTCCGGCGCCGGGCGGATCCAGGGCTGGTTCCGGCTCGCCGACGGCCGCGAGCCCGACCCGCTGCTGCTCCTGCTGGTCGCCGACGCGCTGCCGCCGGTCACCTTCGACCTCGGCCTGCCGGGCTGGGCCCCCACCGTCGAGCTGACCGTCCACCTGCGGGCCAGGCCCGTGCCCGGCTGGCTGCGGGTCACCCACGCGACCCGCAACCTGGCCGGCGGCTACTTCGAGGAGGACGCGGAGATCTGGGACGAGTCCGGCCGCCTGGTCGCCCAGTCCCGTCAGCTGGCCCGGGCGCCCCGGCCGGCCTGACCCGAAACACCCGCATTACCGGTGGTTACATTCCTGTGACACGCCGTACGTGTGCGGCGCGCGCGGATGGGGAGGAAGACGGTCAACGGCGAGTACGTCGCCGACCGTCCGCCTTCCGAAGCCAGGAGCCACCGATGAGTCATTTGGGGCGCGCCCGCCGTAACTCCGACTGCACCGCCGGCGGCTCGCGGCCCGTGGTGCGGGCCTCGCACCGGCCGCGGCGGGCGGAGGGCGCCGAGCAGGCGTTCGTCATCGGGGTGCTCACCAACGCCGCGGATTTCGCCCGGGCCCGGGCCTGGGGGATCTCCGACGCCCCCGACCACGAGCGCTACCTGGCCGACACCGGGGACCTGCTGGCCGAGGCGCTGGAGCGGTTCGACAGCGTCCGGGCCCGGATGTTCCACCCGCAGGACTTCGAGGAGTTCTGCGTGCTGCACGGGCTGGACCCGGCCGAGCCGGCCGCCCGCGACCGCTACCTGGTCAACCCGGCCCTGCAGACCCAGCTGCTGGCCTATCAGGGCGAGGAGCTGGCCGGGGACTTCGTGCCGCGCCTGGTGCGAGCCCGGGAGAACGGGCTGACGCTCTGCCACGCCGACCTGCTGCTCGACGGGGGCCTGTACGGGGGCGCGGGCGCGCCCGACGAGGAGCGCGCCGCCTGGGTGCGCGCCGCCTACCAGCGCGGGGGAGAGGTGTTCCGGCGGATGCTGGTCGGCGCGGGCGCCGGGGTGTACGAGCTGCGGCTGCGGGTGGACGCGCCCGGCGGGCCGCTGACCGCCGCGGCGCGGGTGCTCCAGTGGGAGGACGGCGTGGTCCGGATCAACGACGAGGACCTGGAGCTGGTCTGCGCGGTGCTCTGCACCGGGCTGGCCCTGGAGCTGCCGGGCGTCGCGGTGCTGCACGGCTCGCAGGGCACGGCGGCGTCCTGCGGGGAGTACCTGCAGGCCTCCTGGGCCTGGTCGAGCGGCGGGCAGGAGTGGGCGCCGGCCGACCGGCCGGTGCGGCTGGACGGCGTGTCGGCGCAGCCCGGCTACAGCCTGGGCACGGTCTGCTGACGCCTCCGCGGTCAGCTGACCAAACACCGCGGCGCGGCCCCCGGACAGAGGGGCCGCGCCGTGACGTTTCTGCTTGCCAGCACTGCTGGGACGAGTGCTGGATCGTGCCTGGATCCGCTGGCGGGAGCCGGTGCGGTGAGCCTCAGCTCGCATCCTCCTCGCGCACCGCACGGCGCGCGTCGGGGTTCAGCACGCCCCAGGAGATCAGCTGCTCGGTGAGGATCGACGGCGACTGGTCGTAGATGACGGCCAGGGTGCGCAGGTCGTCCTGGCGGATCGACAGCACCTTTCCGTTGTAGTCACCGCGCTGGCTCTGGATGGTCGCCGCGTAGCGCTGCAGCGGACCGGCCTTCTCGGAAGGGACCTGGGTCAGTCTCTCCAGGTCGAGGACGAGGCGCGGCGGCGGCTCGGCCGCCCCGCCCGGCGTGCCGCCGGGCAGCAGCTCCTGCACCGGGACGCCGTAGAACTCCGCCAGCTCGGCCAGCCGCTGCACGGTGACCGCACGGTCACCACGCTCGTACGAGCCGACGACGACTGCCTTCCAGCGCCCCTGGGACTTCTCCTCGACACCGTGCAGGGAGAGACCCTGCTGAGTGCGGATCGCTCGGAGCTTGCCTCCGAGTTGCTTCGCGTAGTCGCTGGACATTGATCTCCCCGGACGAGATTGCTTCGCGTTCAGTGGTGGGTCACGGGCGATTGCCGACGCCGTTACCGGTGGGTCCGACGTCCGTCTCGTAACTCACTGTGAGGTTACGTAGAGTAAGGTAGTTGCGTCAAGCTGAATGGGGCAGTCGTGCGAATGGCCCGCATCGTCGGCGCGTCCGGAGTGTTAACCCGCGGAAGCGGAATGGTGGACGTCTGTTTGCCGACCGGGGCGCTGGTAGGATGACCCGAAGCCCGCGCCACGTCGGCGGGGGCTGTCCCAGACATCCTTTAAGACCCGTCCCGTGAGGCGGGGAAGGAGGTCCGCTTCGGCATGACCACACACCATGAACCGACGCCCCGGCCGCCGCACCAGGTGCTGGACGGCACGGACATCGCCCGGGTCGTCACCCGGATAGCGCACGAGATCGTCGAGCGCGCCAAGGGCGCGGAGGACGTCGTGCTGCTCGGCATCCACACCAGGGGCGTCCACCTCGCCCGCCGCCTGCACGGCCGGCTGGCCCAGATCACCGGGCGCGAGATCCCGCTGGGCACCCTGGACATCACCATGTACCGGGACGACCTGCGGCTGAAGCCCGCCCGCGCCCTGGAGCACACCGAGATCCCGCCCGGCGGCATCGACGGCAAGCTCGTCGTCCTGGTCGACGACGTGCTCTTCTCCGGCCGCACGATCCGCGCCGCGCTCGACGCGCTGAACGACATCGGCCGTCCGCGCGCCGTCCAGCTCGCCGTCCTGGTCGACCGCGGCCACCGCGAGCTGCCGATCCGCGCCGACTACGTGGGCAAGAACCTCCCCACCTCGCTGCGCGAGGCCGTGCAGGTGCGCCTGTCCGACAGCGACGGCGTGGACGCCGTCCTGGTCGGCGACCGCGACTACACCGCGCGCTCCTCGCAGGCCCTGGCCTCCCAGCCGTCCGAACCGCACCTCCCGGAGTAGCCCGCGTGAAGCGCCACCTCGTCTCCGCCGCCGATCTCAGCCGCGACGACGCGCTGCTGATCCTGGACACCGCCGAGGAGCTGGCCCAGCTCTCCGGCCGGGCCGTCAAGAAGCTGCCCACGCTGCGCGGCCGCACCGTCGTCAACCTCTTCTTCGAGGACTCCACCCGGACGAAGACCTCCTTCGAGGTCGCCGAGAAGCGCCTCTCGGCCGACGTCATCAACTTCTCCGCCAAGGGCTCCTCGGTCTCCAAGGGCGAGAGCCTCAAGGACACCGCGCTGACCCTGCAGGCCATGGGCGCCGACGCGGTGGTCATCCGCCACCACGCCTCCGGCGCGCCGGCCCGGCTGGCCCAGTCCGACTGGCTGCACGGCAGTGTGATCAACGCCGGCGACGGCACCCACGAGCACCCCACCCAGGCGCTGCTCGACGCCTTCACCATGCGCCGCCACCTCAACCCGGGGCTGGCGGCCAATGCCCTTCGGCAAGGGCTAGACGGGCGCCGGGTGACCATCGTCGGCGACGTCCTGCACAGCCGGGTCGCCCGCTCCAACGTGCACCTGCTGAACACCCTCGGCGCGCAGGTCACCTTCGTCGCCCCGCCCACGCTGCTGCCGATCGGGGTCGAGAACTGGCCCTGCGAGATCAGCTACGACCTGGACGCCGTGCTGCCCAAGACCGACGCGCTGATGATGCTGCGGGTGCAGCGCGAGCGGATGAACGCCGCGTTCTTCCCGACCGAGCGCGAGTACAGCCGCCGCTACGGCATGAACGGCCGCCGGATGGCCCAGCTGCCGGACCACGCGATCGTGATGCACCCCGGCCCGATGGTCCGCGGCATGGAGATCACCGCCGAGGTCGCCGACTCGCCGCGCTGCACCGCGGTCGAGCAGGTCGCCAACGGCGTCTCCGTCCGGATGGCCGTCCTCTACCTGCTCCTCGGCGGCGCCGTGTTCGCCGACGCCCCCGCCGACGCCCCCCGTACCGACTCCGTGGAGACCGCCCAGTGACGAGCTACCTGATCCGCAACGCCAAGATCCTGGGCGGCGCCCCGCAGGACCTCCACCTCGCCGACGGCGTGATCAAGGAGATCGGCACCGGCCTGACGGTCGAGGCGGACATCGAGATCGACGCCACCGGGCTGATCGCCCTGCCCGGCCTGGTCGACCTGCACACCCACCTGCGCGAGCCCGGCCGCGAGGACGCCGAGACCGTGCTCACCGGCACCCAGGCCGCCGCGATGGGCGGCTTCACCGCCGTCCACGCGATGGCCAACACCACCCCGGTGGCCGACACCGCCGGCGTGGTCGAGCAGGTCTGGCGGCTCGGCCAGGAGGCCGGCTACTGCGACGTGCAGCCGGTCGGCGCCGTCACCGTCGGCCTGGAGGGCAAGAAGCTCGCCGAGCTCGGCGCGATGCACGAGTCCGCCGCGGGCGTCCGGGTCTTCTCCGACGACGGCAAGTGCGTGGACGACGCGGTGCTGATGCGCCGCGCCCTGGAGTACGTCAAGGCCTTCGACGGCGTCGTCGCCCAGCACGCCCAGGAGCCGCGGCTGACCGAGGGCGCCCAGATGAACGAGGGCCAGGTCTCCGGCGAGCTCGGGCTCGGCGGCTGGCCGGCCGTCGCCGAGGAGTCGATCATCGCCCGCGACGTGCTGCTCGCCGCGCACGTCGGCTCCCGGCTGCACGTCTGCCACCTCTCCACGGCCGGCTCGGTCGAGATCGTCCGCTGGGCCAAGTCCAAGGGCTGGGACGTCACCGCCGAGGTGACCCCGCACCACCTGCTGCTCACCGACGAGATGGTCCGCAGCTACGACCCGGTCTACAAGGTCAACCCGCCGCTGCGCACCGCCGAGGACGTCCAGGCGCTGCGCAAGGCGCTGGCCGACGGCACCATCGACGCCGTCGCCACCGACCACGCGCCGCACCCGGACGAGGACAAGGACTGCGAGTGGGCCGTGGCCGCGATGGGCATGGTCGGCCTGGAGACCGCGCTGTCGGTCGTGCAGCAGACCATGGTCGACACCGGCCTGCTGAACTGGGAGGGCGTCGCCGACCGGATGTCGCACCGCCCGGCCCGGATCGGCCGTCTCACCGGCCACGGCCGGCCGATCTCGGTGGGTGAACCGGCCAATCTGGTGCTGTTCGATCCCGCGTACCGTGGTGCCGTGAACCCGGACAATTTCGCCACCCGCAGCCGCAACACCCCGTACAAGGGCCTGGACCTGCCCGGACGGGTGCACGCGACCTTCCTGCGGGGCCGCGCCACCGTGCTGGCCGGCGAGCTCGCCGAGCAGGGCGGCACGGAATGACGGCCCACGCCGCGCTCGCCCAGGAGCAGGCGAAGGTCACCGACTGGCCCGGCTACATCGGCTGGTCGATCGGCCTGCTGATCGTGATCGGCCTGGTCTACTGGCTGATGCGCCAGGGCTGGAACTGGCGCCGCACCCTGCAGTCCGGCATCCCGCCGCTGCCCGCGGTGCCGGCCCGGGCCGGCCGCACCCTGCTGGAGACCAGCGGCCGGTACCACGGCACGACCACCGCCGGGAACTGGCTCGACCGGGTCGTCGCGCACGGCCTGGGCACCCGCAGCCGCGCCGACCTCACCCTCGGCGAGGACGGCCTGCTGGTGCGGCGCCCCGGGGCCGAGGACTTCTGGATCCCGGCCGAGCACCTGACCGGCGCCCGCACCGACTCCGGGATCGCCGGCAAGGTCGTCCCCTCCGGGCTGCTCGTCGTCACCTGGACGCACGAGGGAACCGAACTGGACTTCGGCTTCCGGGCCGACCACCCCGATGAGCACGCCGCCTGGGTCGAGGCGGTCGCTCAGCTCGCAACACGTACGAAGACGAAGACGGAAGAGGCCGCGCAATGACCGCACCTGCCCCCACCACGCAGCGCCAACGGCGGGAACGAGTGCCTGCCGTGCTCGTCCTGGAGGACGGCCGGACCTTCCGCGGACAGGCCTACGGCGCCCTCGGCGAGACCTTCGGCGAGGCGGTCTTCAACACCGGCATGTCCGGCTACCAGGAGACCCTCACCGACCCGTCGTACCACCGCCAGGTGGTCGTGATGACCGCCCCGCAGATCGGCAACACCGGCTGGAACGACGAGGACGACGAGTCCAAGCAGATCTGGGTCGCCGGCTACGTGGTGCGCGACCCCGCCCGGGTCGCCTCCAACTGGCGCTCCCGCCGCTCGCTCGACGAGGAGCTGGCGAAGCAGGGCGTCGTCGGCATCAGCGGCATCGACACCCGCGCGCTGACCCGCCACCTGCGCGAGCGCGGCGCGATGCGCTGCGGCATCTTCTCCGGCGAGGCGCTGGCCGACCAGGCCGCCCTGCTCGCCCGGGTGCAGCAGTCGCCCGAGATGAAGGGCGCCGACCTGTGCGCCGAGGTCGCCACCACCGAGCCGTACGTGGTGCCCGCGATCGGTGAGAAGAGGTTCACCGTCGCCGCGCTGGACCTCGGCATCAAGGCGATGACCCCGCAGCGGATGGCCGAGCGCGGCATCGAGGTGCACGTGCTGCCGGCGAACTCCACCCTGGAGGACGTCTACGCCGTCGACCCGGACGGCGTCTTCTTCTCCAACGGCCCGGGCGACCCGGCCACCGCCGACCACCAGGTCGCCCTCGCGCAGGGCGTGCTGGAGCGCAGGACCCCGTTCTTCGGGATCTGCTTCGGCAACCAGATCCTCGGCCGCGCCCTGGGCTTCGGCACCTACAAGCTCAAGTACGGCCACCGCGGCATCAACCAGCCGGTGCAGGACCGCACCACCGGCAAGGTCGAGGTGACCGCCCACAACCACGGCTTCGCCGTGAACGCCCCGCTGGACAAGGTGAGCGACACCCCCTACGGGCGGGTCGAGGTCTCCCACGTCTGCCTGAACGACGACGTGGTCGAGGGCCTGCAGGCACTCGACGTCCCCGCCTTCAGCGTCCAGTACCACCCCGAAGCTGCTGCCGGCCCGCACGACGCCGCCTACCTCTTCGACCGTTTCGTGAAGCTCATGGAGGGCCAGCGTGCCTAAGCGCACTGACATCAAGTCCGTCCTGGTGATCGGCTCCGGCCCGATCGTGATCGGCCAGGCCGCCGAGTTCGACTACTCGGGTACGCAGGCCTGCCGCGTCCTCAAGGCCGAGGGCCTGCGGGTCGTGCTGGTCAACTCCAACCCGGCCACGATCATGACCGACCCGGAGATCGCCGACGCCACCTACGTCGAGCCGATCACCCCGGAGTTCGTCGAGAAGATCATCGCCAAGGAGCGCCCCGACGCGCTGCTGCCGACCCTCGGCGGCCAGACCGCGCTCAACACCGCGATCTCGCTGCACGCGGCCGGCACGCTGGAGAAGTACGGCGTCGAGCTGATCGGCGCCGACGTCGAGGCGATCAACAAGGGCGAGGACCGCGACCTGTTCAAGGGCGTCGTCGAGGCCGTCAACGCCAAGATCGGCCACGGCGAGTCCGCCCGCTCGGTCATCTGCCACACCATGGACGAGGTGCTGGCCGGGGTCGACACGCTCGGCGGCTACCCGGTCGTCGTACGCCCCTCCTTCACCATGGGCGGCGCCGGCTCCGGCTTCGCCCACAACGAGGAGGACCTGCGCCGCATCGCCGGCCAGGGCCTGACCCTCTCGCCGACCACCGAGGTGCTCCTGGAGGAGTCCATCCTCGGCTGGAAGGAGTACGAGCTGGAGCTGATGCGCGACAAGCACGACAACGTCGTGGTCGTCTGCTCCATCGAGAACTTCGACCCGATGGGCGTGCACACCGGTGACTCGATCACCGTCGCCCCGGCGATGACCCTCACCGACCGCGAGTACCAGATCCTGCGCGACATCGGCATCGCCGTCATCCGCGAGGTCGGCGTCGACACCGGCGGCTGCAACATCCAGTTCGCCGTCAACCCCGACGACGGCCGGGTCATCGTCATCGAGATGAACCCGCGCGTCTCCCGCTCCTCGGCGCTCGCCTCCAAGGCCACCGGCTTCCCGATCGCCAAGATCGCCGCCAAGCTGGCCGTCGGCTACACCCTGGACGAGATCCCCAACGACATCACCGAGGAGACCCCGGCCTCCTTCGAGCCGACCCTCGACTACGTCGTGGTCAAGGTCCCGCGGTTCGCGTTCGAGAAGTTCCCGAGCGCCGACGCCACGCTGACCACCACCATGAAGTCCGTCGGCGAGGCCATGGCGCTGGGCCGCAACTTCCCCGAGGCGCTGCAGAAGGCGCTGCGCTCGCTGGAGAAGAAGGGCTCCCAGTTCTCCTGGACCGGACCGGTCGGTGACAAGGCGGAGCTGCTGGCCAAGGCGGTCGTGCCGACCGACGGCCGGATCAACACCGTGATGGAGGCCATCCGGGCCGGCGCCACCCCGGAGGAGGTGTTCGAGGCCACCAAGATCGACCCGTGGTTCGTCGACCAGCTCTTCCTGCTCGACGAGATCGCCGCCGAGCTGGCCGAGGCCGCCGAGCTCACCCCCGAGCTGCTGCGCCACGCCAAGCGGCACGGCTTCTCCGACCAGCAGATCGGCGAGATCCGCGGCCTGAAGCCGGACGTGGTCCGCGAGGTGCGCCACGCCCTCGGCATCCGCCCGGTGTTCAAGACCGTCGACACCTGCGCCGCCGAGTTCGCCGCCAAGACCCCGTACTTCTACTCGTCCTACGACGAGGAGAACGAGGTCGCCCCGCGCACCAAGCCCGCCGTGATCATCCTGGGCTCCGGCCCGAACCGCATCGGCCAGGGCATCGAGTTCGACTACTCCTGCGTGCACGCCTCCTTCGCGCTCGCCGACGCCGGGTACGAGACCGTCATGGTCAACTGCAACCCGGAGACCGTCTCCACCGACTACGACACCTCCGACCGGCTCTACTTCGAGCCGCTCACCCTGGAGGACGTGCTGGAGATCGTCCACGCCGAGCAGCAGGCCGGCCCGCTCGCCGGTGTGATCGTCCAGCTCGGCGGCCAGACCCCGCTGGGCCTGGCCCAGGCGCTCAAGGACAACGGCGTGCCGATCGTCGGCACCCAGCCCGAGGCGATCGACCTCGCCGAGGAGCGCGGCGCCTTCGGCCGGGTGCTGCGCGACGCGGGCCTGCCCGCGCCCAAGCACGGCACCGCCTTCTCCTTCGCGGAGGCCAAGGCGATCGCCGACGAGATCGGCTACCCGGTGCTCGCCCGCCCGTCCTACGTGCTCGGCGGCCGCGGCATGGAGATCGTCTACGACGAGGCCTCGCTCGCCTCCTACCTGGAGCGGCACGCCGGTCTGATCTCCGAGCACCCGGTGCTCATCGACCGCTTCCTGGACGACGCGGTCGAGATCGACGTCGACGCGCTCTACGACGGCACCGAGCTCTACCTCGGCGGCGTCATGGAGCACATCGAGGAGGCCGGCATCCACTCCGGCGACTCCGCCTGCGCGCTGCCCCCGATCACCCTCGGCGGCTTCGACATCAAGCGCCTGCGCACCTCCACCGAGGCCATCGCGCGCGGTGTCGGCGTCCGCGGTCTGATCAACATCCAGTTCGCGCTGGCCGGGGACATCCTCTACGTCCTGGAGGCCAACCCGCGCGCCTCCCGGACCGTCCCGTTCACCTCCAAGGCGACCGCCGTGCCGCTGGCCAAGGCCGCCGCCCGGATCTCGCTCGGCGCCACCATCGCCGAGCTGCGCGCCGAGGGCCTGCTCCCGGCCGAGGGCGACGGCGGCACGCTGCCCGCCGACGCGCCGATCGCGGTCAAGGAGGCCGTGATGCCGTGGAGCCGCTTCCGCGACATCCACGGCCGCGGCGTGGACACCGTGCTCGGCCCGGAGATGCGCTCGACCGGTGAGGTCATGGGCATCGACAAGGTCTTCGGCACGGCCTACGCCAAGGCCCAGACCGGTGCCTACGGCGCGCTGCCGACCAAGGGCAAGGTCTTCGTCTCGGTCGCCAACCGGGACAAGCGCAACCTGGTCTTCCCAGCCCGCGCGCTGGTCGGCCTCGGCTTCGAGCTGCTCGCCACCGCCGGCACCGCCGAGGTACTCCAGCGCGGCGGCATCCCGTCCACGCTGGTGCGCAAGCACAGCGAGGGCGAGGGCCCGAACGGCGAGCGGACCATCGTCCAGCTGATCCACGACGGCGAGGTCGACCTGATCATCAACACGCCGTACGGCACCGGCGGCCGCCTCGACGGCTACGAGATCCGCACCGCGGCCGTGGCCCGCGCGGTGCCCTGCCTGACCACCGTCCAGGCGATGGGCGCGGCCGTCCAGGGCATCGACCGGCTGCTGCGCGACGAGGTCGGGGTGATGTCGCTCCAGGAGCACGCCGAGCTGATCAACGCCGGCCGCAAGTAGCACCACCGCAGTGGGGGGCACCGGAACCTGATGGGTGCCCCCCACTTCCATGCCCGCCCACCCGTCGCCCGCCGCCACCCTTCGTCCGACGGGCCGCGCCCCCGCTCTCTCCGCTCCGGGAGTTGAACCACCCTTGTACAAGCTTCTGTTCGACCTGGTCTTCAAGAAGATGGACCCGGAGAAGGCCCACCACCTGGCCTTCTTCTGGATCCGGCTGGCCTCCTCGGTGCCCGGCCTGCGCACCCTGGTGCGGCTGGTGCTCGCCCCGCGCGACCGCGCCCTGCGCACCAAGGCCCTCGGCCTCGACCTGCCCGGCCCGTTCGGGCTCGCGGCCGGCTTCGACAAGAACGGCGTCGGCATCGACGGCCTGTCGATGCTCGGCTTCGACTACGTCGAGATCGGCACCATCACCGGCGAGCCCCAGCCCGGCAACCCGGCGCCCCGGCTGTTCCGCCTGGTCGAGGACCGCGCGCTGATCAACCGGATGGGCTTCAACAACCAGGGCTCGGCCCGGGTCGCCGCCCGGCTGGCCGCCCGCCCGCACACCAGCTCCACCCCGGTGATCGGCGTCAACATCGGCAAGACCAAGGTGGTCGAGGAGGCCGACGCCGTCGCCGACTACGTCAAGTCCACCGAGCGGCTGGCCCGGTACGCCGACTACCTGGTGGTCAACGTCAGCTCGCCGAACACCCCCGGGCTGCGCAACCTGCAGGCCGTGGACCACCTGCGGCCGCTGCTCGCCGCCGTCCGCGAGGCCGCCGACCGCACCACCGCGCACCACGTGCCGCTGCTGGTCAAGATCGCCCCCGACCTGGCCGACGAGGACGTCGACGCCGTCGCCGACCTCGCCCTGGAGCTGGGCCTGGACGGCATCATCGCCACCAACACCACGATCGGCCGCGAGGGTCTGCGCACCGACGCCGGGCGGGTCGAGGAGATCGGCATGGGCGGCCTGTCCGGCGCCCCGCTCAAGGCCCGCGCCCTGGAGGTGCTCCAGCGGCTGCGCGCCCGTACCGAGGGCCGGCTGACCCTGGTCTCGGTCGGCGGCATCGAGACCGCCGAGGACGCCTGGCAGCGGATCGTCCACGGCGCCGACCTGGTCCAGGGCTACAGCGCCTTCATCTACGAGGGCCCGTTCTGGTGCCGGAAGATCCACCGGGGCCTGTCCGCCAAGGTCCGCGCGGGCGGCTTCCGCAGCCTGGCAGAGGCCGTCGGCAGCGCCGTGCGCAGCTCCTGAACCCCCTCCCACCCCTCCGGAAAGAGACGACATGACCCTCGCCCCGTTCGGTGCCCGGCTGCGCCAGGCCCTCGACACCCGCGGCCAGCTCTGCGTCGGCATCGACCCGCACGCCTCCCTGCTCGCCGCCTGGGGGCTCGGCGACGACCTCGCCGGGCTGGAGACCTTCAGCCGCACCGTGGTCGAGGCGCTGGCCGACCGGGTGGCCGTGCTCAAGCCGCAGGCCGCCTTCTTCGAGCGCTTCGGCAGCCGGGGCGTCGCGGTGCTGGAGCGGACCGTCGAGGAGGCCCGGGCGGCCGGCGCGCTGGTCCTGATGGACGCCAAGCGCGGCGACATCGGCTCCACCATGGCCGCGTACGCCGAGGCCTTCCTGTCGCCGTCCAGCCCGCTGTTCTCGGACGCGGTGACGGTCAGCCCGTACCTGGGCTTCGGCTCGCTGCGCCCGGCCCTGGACCTGGCCCGGGAGCAGGGCTGCGGCGTGTTCGCGCTGGCGCTCACCTCCAACCCGGAGGGCGCCGAGGTGCAGCGCGCGGTGGGCGCGGACGGCGAGCCGGTCGCGGCCTCGGTGCTGCGGCAGCTGGCGGCCGAGAACGAGGGCGCGGCGCCGCTCGGCTCCTTCGGCGCGGTGGTCGGCGCGACGCTGGCAGACGCGGGCGTGGAGCTGGCCATCAACGGCCCGCTGCTGGCCCCCGGGATCGGCGCCCAGGGCGCGACCATGGCGGACCTGCCGCGGGTGTTCGGCGCCTCGGTGATCAACGTGGTGCCGAGCGTCAGCCGGGACGTGCTCAAGCACGGCCCCTCGGTGCCGGCGCTGCGGGCGGCGGCGGAGCGCTTCGTCGGGGAGTTCGCGGAGGCCGTCAAGTAGCGGAACCGGTGGTTCAGGTAGCGGCTCGGTGACCCTGCGGAGTGTCCGCAGGACCGCGCGGTGGCGGCGTGGTGGCCGTGGGGCGGACGTGAGCGCCGTCACATCGGCCCCGCCAAAGCCTCGCAATCGCGGTCATTTTGCCCTGGAAAGTCCTGGTCGGCCTTGGCTGACCAGGACTTTTCGTGTTCTTTTCCTGACGTGGCGCCGCAATCCGGGTAGTGTCCGGCGATAGGTCATCGGCGAGCCGCGATTTCCGTGGCTCCCGCAGGTCAGGGCCTTGTGGTTCCCCCTTGCGGACGATGTCCTCGGTACCGAACCAGTCCTAGCTCCATCCATCCATCCACACCCTGAGGTGAACGGCGTGGCTCTTCCGCCCCTTACCCCTGAACAGCGCACCGCCGCGCTCGCCAAGGCCGCCGAGGCTCGCCGGGAGCGCGCCGAGGTCAAGAACCGGCTCAAGCACTCCGGCGCCTCCCTGCACGAGGTGATCAAGGCCGGCAAGGCCGACAACGACGTCATCGGCAAGATGAAGGTCTCGGCACTGCTGGAGTCGCTTCCGGGCGTCGGCAAGGTCCGCGCCAAGCAGATCATGGAGCGCCTCGGCATCAGTGAGAGCCGGCGCGTCCGCGGCCTCGGCACGAACCAGATCGCTTCCCTGGAGCGGGAGTTCGGCGGTGGCGCCGCCTGACCGTGCCCCCGTGGTCCCAGGATCCCCCGCGATCCGGGATAATCGGTGCATGAGTGAGCGTCCGCGGCTGACCGTGCTCTCCGGCCCTTCGGGGGTCGGCAAGAGCACGGTCGTCGCTCATATGAGGAAGATGTACCCCGAGGTCTGGCTCTCGGTGTCGGCGACGACCCGCCACCCGAGGCCCGGCGAGAAGAACGGGGTCCAGTACCACTTCGTCGACAACGACGAGTTCGACAAGCTGGTCGCCAACGGCGAGCTGCTGGAGTGGGCCGAGTTCGCCGGGAATCGCTACGGCACCCCGCGCGCGGCGGTGCTGGAGAAGCTGGAGCGCGGCGAGCCGGTGCTGCTGGAGATCGACCTCCAGGGCGCCCGGCAGGTGCGCGAGTCGATGCCCGAGGCGCAGCTGGTCTTCCTGGCCCCGCCGAGCTGGGAGGAGCTGGTCCGCCGGCTCACCGGCCGGGGCACCGAGTCGCCGGACGTGATCGAGCGGCGCCTGGAGGCGGCCAAGGTCGAGCTCGCGGCCGAGCCCGAGTTCGACACGACCCTTGTCAACACCTCCGTCGAGCAGGTAGCGGCCGAACTGCTAGCCTTGCTCGGTGTAGCCTGACCTGTCTGTCTTTTCCACCCTTTCGGAAGGTTTTAGCGTGTCCTCTTCCATGACCGCGCCCGAGGGCATCATCAACCCGCCGATCGACGAGCTGCTCGAGGCCACCGACTCCAAGTACAGCCTCGTGATCTACGCCGCCAAGCGCGCGCGCCAGATCAACGCGTACTACTCCCAGCTCGGCGAGGGCCTGCTGGAGTACGTCGGCCCGCTGGTCGACACCCACGTGCACGAGAAGCCGCTGTCGATCGCGCTGCGCGAGATCAACGCGGGCATGCTGACCGCCGAGGCGGTCGAGGCTGCCTGAGGCGGTCGCTGAATTTCCGGAAGGGCCCGGCGGAATCGTTTCCGCCGGGCCCTTCGGCGTGTGCCCCCGGGCGTTTCCGGGTGGGGTGGGGCACCGTGCGGGTGGCGGCTGAGGGGCCGTAGGGTGGGCGGGTTCCCGATGTGGAGAAAGGTCGGTACCGGTAGATGAGCGCGAACGCGAACGCGGACGCCCCCCGCGTCGTCCTCGGCGTCAGCGGCGGGATCGCCGCCTACAAGGCGTGCGAGCTGCTGCGCCGCTTCACCGAGTCCGGCCACCAGGTCACCGTGGTGCCCACCGCGGCCGCGCTGCACTTCGTCGGCGAGGCGACCTGGGCGGCGCTGTCCGGGCGCCCGGCCGCCACCGAGACCTGGGAGCGCGTGCACGAGGTGCCGCACGTGCGGATCGGGCAGCAGGCCGACCTGGTCGTGGTCGCCCCGGCCACCGCCGACCTGATCGCCAAGGCCGCCCACGGCCTCGCCGACGACCTGCTGACCAACACCCTGCTCACCGCCCGCTGCCCGGTCGTGGTGGCGCCCGCGATGCACACCGAGATGTGGGAGCACCCGGCCACCCGGGAGAACGTGGCCACGCTGCGCCGCCGGGGCGTCATCGTGCTGGAGCCGGCCGTCGGACGGTTGACCGGCAAGGACACCGGCAAGGGCCGGCTGCCCGAGCCGTCGGCGGTCTTCGACGCCTGCCGGGCCGTGCTGCGCCGCGGCGGGGCGGTGCCGACCGACCTCGCGGGCCGCCACGTGGTGGTCTCGGCCGGCGGCACCCGCGAGCCGCTGGACCCGGTGCGCTACCTGGGCAACCGCTCCTCCGGCAAGCAGGGCTACGCGCTCGCCGCGACGGCCGCGGCGCGCGGGGCCCGCGTGACGTTGCTCTCGGCCAATGCCGAGCTGCCGGACCCGGCCGGGGTGGACGTGGTGCACGTCTCGACCGCGCTGGAGCTGCGCGATGCGGCGCTGGAGGCGGTCCGGGACGCGGACGCCGTGGTGATGGCCGCGGCGGTGGCGGACTTCCGGCCCGCCGAGTACGCGACCGGCAAGATCAAGAAGGTCGAGGGGGTCGAGCAGCCGCCCGTCGTCCTGGTCCGCAATCCCGACATCCTGGCCGAGCTGTCGGCCCACCGCGCCCGTTCGGGTCAACTCGTGGTGGGTTTCGCGGCGGAGACCGACGACGTGCTCGCCAACGGTCGCGCCAAGCTCGCCCGCAAGGGCTGTGACCTGCTCGTCGTGAACGAGGTGGGCAACGGCAAGGCCTTCGGCACGGACGTCAACGAGGCCGTGGTGCTGGGCTCGGACGGCAGTGAGACGGCCGTTCCGGTGGGTCCGAAGGAGGCGCTCGCGGACGTGGTCTGGGACCTGGTCGCAAAGCGGCTGGAAACGGGCGGCAACTGATCGGAACCGATCGCGCGGCGGTCGAGAATTCCTGAAGCGGGTGACGTTCGGCGGAACCAGACCGTTAGACTCCAGGAATCAAGTCTTTCCGGAGTTCCCCGGTTCAGCCGGGGAACTTCAGTCAGCAGCCGCTGCAACCCCAGGGAGCGCTGTGTCTCGCCGCCTGTTCACCTCGGAGTCCGTCACCGAGGGACACCCCGACAAGATCGCTGACCAGATCAGCGACACCATCCTTGACGCTCTCCTGCGGGAGGACCCGACGTCCCGGGTCGCCGTGGAGACGCTCATCACCACCGGCCAGGTGCACGTGGCCGGCGAGGTGACCACCAAGGCGTACGCGCCGATCGCCCAGCTCGTCCGGGACAAGATCCTGGAGATCGGCTACGACAGCTCCAAGAAGGGCTTCGACGGCGCCTCCTGCGGCGTGTCGGTGTCCATCGGGGCCCAGTCGCCCGACATCGCGCAGGGCGTCGACACCGCGTACGAGGCCCGGGTCGAGGGTGCCTCCCAGGGGGACGACACTGATGATCTGGACAAGCAGGGCGCCGGCGACCAGGGCCTGATGTTCGGCTACGCGTCCGACGAGACGCCCGAGCTCATGCCGCTGCCGATCACCCTGGCGCACCGCCTCTCCCGCCGCCTGACCGAGGTGCGCAAGAACGGGACCATCCCGTACCTGCGCCCCGACGGCAAGACCCAGGTCACCATCGAGTACGACGGCGACAAGGCCGTCCGCCTGGACACCGTGGTCGTCTCCACCCAGCACGCCAGCGACATCGACCTGGAGTCGCTGCTCACCCCGGACATCCGCGAGTTCGTGGTCGAGCCGGAGCTGAAGGCGCTGGCCGAGCAGGGCATCAAGCTGACCACCGAGGGCTACCGCCTGCTGGTCAACCCGACCGGCCGCTTCGAGATCGGCGGCCCGATGGGCGACGCCGGCCTCACCGGCCGCAAGATCATCATCGACACCTACGGCGGCATGGCCCGCCACGGCGGCGGCGCCTTCTCCGGCAAGGACCCGTCCAAGGTGGACCGCTCGGCCGCGTACGCGATGCGCTGGGTGGCGAAGAACATCGTCGCCGCCGGCCTCGCCCGCCGCGCCGAGGTGCAGGTCGCGTACGCGATCGGCAAGGCCGAGCCGGTCGGCCTGTTCGTGGAGACCTTCGGCACCGAGACCGTGCCGGTCCTCAGCATCCAGAAGGCCGTCTCCGAGGTCTTCGACCTGCGCCCGGCCGCGATCATCCGCGACCTGGACCTGCTGCGCCCGATCTACTCCCAGACCGCCGCGTACGGCCACTTCGGCCGTGAGCTGCCGGACTTCACCTGGGAGCGGACCGACCGGGTGGAGCAGCTGAAGGCCGCCGTCCAGGACTGACCCGCGGCTCGTCGCTTCGCCGAGCGGCGCCCGCCCCGTACGGGGGTGGGCGCCGCTTCGTGCGTTGGTGCCGCCGCTTCGTGCGATGGCGCCGCTTCGTGGATTGTCGGTGTGACCTGGTAGTACTTGGTGGCGATGAGCAGCACAGGGGAGAACGGGGCCGGCGAGCCGGAGCAGCTGGCGTTCATCCGGGAGACGGTCAAGCGGGCCAAGCCGCGCAGCTGGCGCGGGGCCAAGCGGGCCGAGCACCTGCCGGTGGCCCGGGTCGTGGTGGACAAGGGCGTGCTCACCATCGACAAGTTCTTCGACTACGAGGTGCCGGCCGCCATGGCCGAGGAGGCCCAGCCCGGTGTCCGGGTCCGGGTGCGGTTCGGGGCGCGGGTGGTGAAGGGCCAGCGCGAGGGCGGGGAACTGCACGACGGGTTCATCGTCGCCCGGCTGGAGAAGAGCGACTTCGCCGGTCCGCTCGCCCCGCTGGCCCAGGTGCTCTCGCCCGAGCCGGTGCTCACCCCGCAGCTGCTGCGGCTGTGCCGGACCGTCGCCGACCGGTACGCCGGCACGCTGGCCGACGTGCTGCAGCTGGCCGTCCCGCCCCGGCACGCCAAGGCCGAGGCCGAACCCTCGCCGCCGCCGCTGCCGCGCCCGGCCGCCCCGGCCCCCGGCGGCTGGCAGCGCTACCCGGCCGGACCCGACTTCCTCGCCTCGCTCGCCGGGGGCGGCGCGCCGCGCGCGGTCTGGTCGGCGCTGCCCGGGCCCGGCTGGCCGTACGAGATCGCCCGGGCGGTCGCCGCGACGCTGGCGGGCGGGCGCGGGGCGCTGGTCGTGCTCCCGGAGGGGCGCTCGGTGGCCCGGGTCGACCAGGCGCTGACCGAGCTGCTCGGCCCCGGGATGCACGTGGCGCTGGAGGCCGACCTCGGCCCGCGCGAGCGCTACAAGCGCTGGCTCGCGGTGAGCCGGGGCTCGGTGCACGCCGTGATCGGGACCAGGGCCACCATGTTCGCGCCGGTCCGGGACCTCGGGCTGGTCGTCGTCTGGTCGGACGGGGACGGCAGCCACAGCGACCCGCGCGCCCCCCACCCGCACGTGCGCGAGGTGGCGCTGCTGCGCGCCGCCGAGGAGGGCGCGGCGGTGCTGCTCGGCGGGCACGCGGTGACGGTGGAGGGCGCGCAGCTGGTCAGCACCGGCTGGGCGCGCCCGCTGGTCGCGGACCGAGAGACGGTGCGGCAGGTCGCGCCCCGGGTGCGCACCGTCACCGACCAGGACCAGCACCGGGACGCCGCCGCCCAGGCCGCCCGGCTCCCCTCGGTGGCCTGGGAGGCCGCCCGGGAGTCGCTGGCCGCCGGGCACCCGGTGCTCATCCAGGTGCCCCGACGCGGCTACGTGCCCCGGCTGGCCTGCGGGCGCTGCCGCACCCCCGCCCGCTGCCGGCGCTGCGAGGGGCCGCTGGAGGCGCCCTCGGCGGACGCCGCGCTGTGCTGCGGCTGGTGCGGGGAGCCGGAGAACGACTGGCACTGCCCCGAGTGCGGGTCCTTCCGGCTGCGGGCCCAGGTGGTCGGCGCCCGGCGGACGGCGGAGGAACTGGGCAAGGCGTTCCCGCGCATCCCGGTGCGGACCTCGGGCCGGGAGGCGGTGCTGACCACGGTGCCGGACGAGCCCTCGCTGGTGATCTCCACGCCCGGCGCGGAGCCGGTGGTGGAGGGCGGCGGCGGGTACGGGGCCGCGCTGCTGCTGGACGGCTGGGCGCTGCTCAGCCGGCCGGACCTGCGGGCGGGGGAGGAGACGCTGCGGCTCTGGCTCGCGGCGGCCGCGCTGGTGCGGCCCTCGACGGAGGGCGGGACGGTGGTCGTGGTCGCCGAGCGCTCGGCCCGTCCGGTGCAGGCGCTGGTGCGCTGGGACCCGCTGGGGCACGCCGGGCTGGAACGGGACGAACGGGCGCAGCTGCACTTCCCGCCGGTGTCCCGGATGGCCTCGGTGAGCGGGAGCCCCGCGGCGGTGGCGGACCTGCTGAACCTGATCCGGCTGCCGGAGGGGGCGGACGTGCTCGGGCCGGTGCCGGTGCCGGCGCTGCGGGGGGAGGAGCAGGAGCGTGCGCTGCTGCGGGTGCCGCCGGGGCAGGGGGCCGCGCTGGCGGGGGCGCTCAAGGCGGCGCAGATCGCGCGGATCGCGCTGCGGACGGCGGAGCCGGTGCGGGTGCGGGTGGATCCGACGGACATCGGCTGAGGGGGCGTGCGGGGGCTCTGGGGCTTCGGGCGGGTTCGGTGGGGGTTCGGCGCGGGCTCGGGGCGGGATCGGTTCGGGTTCGGGGCTGGTGGGCTGCGGGTCGGGGCAGGGGTGTGGGTGTGCCGGGCTTCGGGGCCGGGGGGCCGGTGGGGCGGGGTGAGTGGGCCACCCCGCCCCGGACGGCCCGGCTGCGGCGGCTCGGTCAGCCGCGCAGCGGGATGCCGGGTCGGTCCGCCTGGGAGCGGTCGACGGGGGTGCCGCGGTCGGTCGTGGTGCGGTCCAGCGGGCTGTGGTCGATCGCCGTGCGGTCCAGCGGCGACCGGTCCAACGTCGTGCGGTCCAGCGTCGTGCGGTCCAGCGTTGCACGGTCCAGCGGGGTGCGGTCGATCGCGGAACGGTCCATCGTGGTGCGCTCGAGCGGGGCGCGGTCCAGTGCGGGACGGTCCATCGTGGCGCGCTCCAGCGGGGCGCGGTCCAGGCTGCTGCGGTCCAGGCCGCCCTGGCGGGCCGCCGGGACGGTCGTGGCCAGCCCGGTGCGCTCGGCGCCGGCCGGCAGCTCCTCGGAGCGGTCCGGGCGGCTCTGGCCCGGGACGGCACCGCTCGCGGCGAGGAGTTCGCTGGTCGGACGGCGCATGCCGTAGCGCCGGTGCACCGCCTGCTTGGTGACCCCGAGGGCGGAGCCCACCGAGTCCCAGGAGAAGCCCAGCGCCCGGTCGAACTCGACCGCCGCCGCGACCAGGGTCTCGACGCTCTCCCGCAGCTCCTGCGCCAGGCGCACGGTCGGCGCCGGCGCCCGCCCGTACACCACGAAGCCGGCCGAGGTGCTCGGTCGGCGCGGACGGTAGACGTTGCCCAGTTGAGCGGTGAGCGTCCGCAGCGCGTCGACCTGCCGCCTCACCCGCTCGATGTCCCGCACCAGCAGGTGCAGGCTCGCCCGCGCCCGGGCGTCGTGGTTGATCTGCTCGGCCATGGCCTACGTGCCACCTTCCGTACGGTTCGGCTCGGCCGGACTCGGTGTCCCGTGTGCCCGGCCCCGGTCAATCTCTCTTGACCAACGCCGAATCGGGGGCCGGGGTAACGCGGCTCGGCACAGTCGGCCCGGACCGGCCGCCGATCGGGCCCCGGGGAAGCCCCCGGCGGGCGGCCGCGCGGGTTGCATAGACTGGCGGGTGAACCAGCGGCCGACCGCAGCCCGCGCCCCTACGGACAGGAGCCCGTACCCCGTGGCGATCCAGCCGATCCGTCTCTTCGGAGACCCCGTCCTGCGGTCCACCGCCCAGCCGGTGACCACCTTCGACAAGGAACTGCGCAAGCTGGTCGGCGACCTCACCGACACCATGCTGGACGCCCCCGGCGCCGGCCTCGCCGCGCCCCAACTCGGCGTGTCCCTGCGGGTGTTCACGTACCACGTGGACGGCGTCACCGGGCACCTGATCAACCCGGACCTGTCGCTGAGCGAGGAGGAGCAGGACGGCCCCGAGGGCTGCCTGTCGCTGCCCGGCCTGCGCTACGACACCAGGCGCGCGTACGGCGTGGTGGCCAGGGGCTTCAACATGTACGGCGATCCGGTGACGGTGGAGGGCACCCAGCTGCTCGCCCGGTGCATCCAGCACGAGACCGACCACCTGGACGGCATCGTCTTCATCGACCGGCTCGACCGCGAGCAGCGCAAGGCCGCGCTGAAGGCGATCCGGGAGGCGGACTGGGGCGGCGGGCCCGCTCCGGTGGTCAAGGTCTCGCCGCACAGCACCTTCGGCTCCGCCCGCTGACCTCGGTTTTCTTCTCGCTGGTCTCCTGAACTTCCGTTTGCAGAAAGGCACTTGATGCGTCTCGTCTTCGCCGGCACCCCCGAGGTCGCCGTTCCCGCCCTGGACGCCCTGCTGGCCTCGGACCGGCACGAGGTCGTCGCGGTGGTCACCCGCCCCGACGCCCCGGCCGGGCGCGGGCGCAAGCTGGTGGCCAGCCCCGTCGCCCAGCGCGCCGAGGAGGCCGGGATCGAGGTCCTCAAGCCGGCGAAGCCCAGCGACCCGGACTTCGTCGCCCGGCTCACCGAACTCGCCCCCGACTGCTGCCCGGTGGTCGCCTACGGCGCCCTGCTGCGCCCCGGCACCCTGGAGATCCCCAAGCACGGCTGGGTCAACCTGCACTTCTCGCTGCTGCCCGCCTGGCGCGGCGCGGCCCCGGTCCAGCACGCGGTGCTGGCCGGCGACGAGGTCACCGGCGCGTCCACCTTCCTGATCGAGCGGGGCCTGGACTCCGGCCCGGTCTACGGCGTGATCACCGAGGAGATCCGCCCGACCGACACCAGCGGCGAGCTGCTCACCCGGCTCTCGATCTCCGGCGCGCGGCTGCTCGCGGCCACCATGGACGGCATCGAGGACGGCTCGCTGCACGCCGTGCCGCAGCCGGCCGAGGGCGTCACGCTGGCGCCGAAGATCACCGTCGAGGACGCCCGGATCGACTGGAACCACCCCGCGCTGCGGATCGACCGGGTGGTGCGCGGCTGCGCGCCGGCGCCGGGGGCCTGGACGGAGTTCCGGGGCGAGCGGCTGAAGGTGACCGGGCCGGTCAAGCTGCTGCCGGACTCCACGGAGCTGGCGCCGGGCGAGGTCGCGATGGTGGGCAAGAACAGCGTCCGGGTCGGCACCGGCAGCCACGACGTCGAGCTGGGGGAGGTACGGCCGCAGGGGAAGAAGGAGATGCGGGCCGCCGACTGGGCCCGGGGCGCGCGGCTGGAGGCGGGGGAGCGCTTCGGGGGCTGACGCTCCGGTTTGGCGCTACTGTTCGTTTGAGATCCGTTCGTTTTCGATTTGCCAGTGTTCGTCCGATGTTGTCGATAACCACCGCAGCACCTTGAGGCACCTGTGACCACCCCCAGCGCCCAGCGCGCCCCCCGCCCGCACCGCCGCCCGAAGAAGGACCCGGCCCGGATCGTCGCGTTCCGCGCGCTGCGCGCCGTCGACGAGCGCGACGCGTACGCCAACCTGATCCTGCCCTCGCTGCTCCGCGAGGCCGAGCAGAAGGGCATGGACCGGCGCGACGCGGCCCTCGCCACCGAGCTGGTCTACGGCACCCTGCGCCTGCAGGGCACCTACGACGCGATCATCGCCGCCTGCATCGACCGGCCGCTCAGCAAGGTCGACCCGCCGGTGCTGGACGTGCTCTCGCTCGGCGCGCACCAGCTGCTCACCACCCGCATCCCCAGCCACGCGGCCGTCTCGGCGACCGTCGAGCTGGCCCGGGTGGTGCTCGGCGACGGCAAGGCCAAGTTCGTCAACGCGGTGCTGCGCCGGATCAGCGCCCACGACCTGGACGCCTGGATCGAGCAGGTCGCCCCGCCGTACGACAAGGACGCCGAGGACCACCTGGCGGTCGTGCACTCGCACCCGCGCTGGGTGGTCTCCGCGCTCTGGGACTCGCTCGGCCGCTGGCAGCCGGACGCCTCCGGGCGCACCGCGATGGAGGAGCTGCTGCGGGCCGACAACGAGCGGCCCGAGGTGACCCTGGTCGCCCGCCCCGGCCGCGCCACCGTCGGCGAGCTGGCCGACGCGCTGCCGGAGGCCGAGCCGGGCCGCTGGTCCCCGTTCGCGCTGCGGCTCGCCGAGGGCGGCGACCCGGGCTCGGTCGCGGCGGTGCAGGAGAACCGGGCGGGCGTGCAGGACGAGGGCAGCCAGCTGGTCGCGCTGGCGCTGGCCTCGGCCCCGCTGGACGGGCCGGACCGGCTCTGGCTGGACGGCTGCGCCGGCCCCGGCGGCAAGGCCGCGCTGCTGGGCGCGCTGGCCGCCGAGCGGGGGGCGGCGCTGGTCGCGAGCGAGAAGCAGCCGCACCGCGCCCGGCTGGTGGCGCGGGCGCTGGCGGGCAACCCCGGCCCGTACACCGTGATCGCGGCGGACGGGACGCGCCCGGCCTGGCGGTCCGGCGGCTTCGACCGGGTGCTGGTCGACGTGCCGTGCTCGGGCCTCGGCGCGCTGCGCCGCCGCCCGGAGGCGCGCTGGCGGCGCCGGCCGGCCGACGTGGCGGCCTTCGGGCCGCTCCAGCGGGACCTGCTGCGCTCGGCGATCGAGGCGACCCGGGTCGGCGGCGTGGTCGGCTACGCGACCTGCTCGCCGCACCTCGCGGAGACCCGGGCGGTCGTGGACGACGTGCTGCGGGGCGAGGGCGGCCGGGTCGAGTGGATCGACGCGCGTCCGCTGCTGCCCGGCGTCCCGGCGCTCGGCGACGGGCCGGACGTGCAGCTGTGGCCGCACCTGCACGGGACGGACGCGATGTACCTGGCGCTGCTGCGGCGGACGGCCTGAGGTCGTCGGTCTGATGGTGTTCCGGTGTTGTTCCGGTGCCGCCTTCCCGGTGGGGGAGGCGGCACCGGAACTGCCGTGTGCGGGGGTGGGGTTGACACCGTTTCGGGTGTCGGCTTCCATGGTCCTCGTGTAGCCGCTCGGCTGCATGACTTTGGGGGGCAGGCTTTCGTCGCGTCGAGCGGCGGAGCCGGGGAAGCGACCCCACAAGACATGCGGCGCGATGCGGCTGTTGCGTTTGTGCGGGCTGTGATCCCGGCGGCTGCCCTCCTGGACCCTGGGAGGCGTGCGGTGTCATCGGAGATTCGACGTGCGCAGGACGGACCCGCCGGTTCGTGGGGGGCCGTGCCGGACGGCCGTCGGGCGGGGGCGGACGGCCGCCGGCTCGATCTGGTCGCCCTGTTGGCGATCCTGGCGGTGTGTGCCCTGATCTTTCTGCTGGCCGGGCCGGGGGCGCTTCAGGCGGTCATCGGAGCGGCGGGTGTCCTGTTCGCCGCCTGGCGGGCGCCTCGGCCTTCGGGGACTTCACGGCCTTCGGGGACTTCACGGCTATCGGGGCCTTCGCGGCGGTTCGGGCGGGAGGAGGGCCGTCGGCGCGGGCCCCGGGGGTGAGGCGCGATCGCGGCCGGGGGCGGGGGCTTGCATCTCCCGTAGGGGGAGGTAGCAGGGTGGTGGACATGAACGGCGACACGACGTACACCATCGGTGAGCTGGCCCGGCGGACGGGGCTGACGGTCAAGACCGTCCGCTTCTACTCGGACCAGGGGATCGTGTCGCCGGCCGACCGCAACCCGGCCGGCCATCGGCGGTACGGCACCGACGCCGTCGCGCGCCTGGAACTGGTCCGCACCCTGCGGGAGCTCGGGCTCGGACTGCCCGAGATCCGGCGGGTGGTGGAGCGTGAACTGACGCCGGCCGAGGTCGCCGCCGCGCAGGCGGAGGTGATCGACGTCCAGATCCGGGTGCTGCGGCTGCGGCGGGCGGTGCTCGGGGTGGTGGCCGGACTCGGGTCGACAGCAGAGGAGTTGACGCTCGTGCATCGTTTGGCCCGGCTCACGGAGGACGAACGGGGGCGCCTGATCGGGGAGTTCCTGGCAGGGGTGTTCGGCGGGATCGGAAGCAGGATCGGAAGCGGGATCGGGAGTGGGACCGGGAGTGGCGGGCGGTTCGCCGCCGCGGCGCGCTCGTTGACGCCGGAGCTTCCGGAGGATCCTTCGGTCGAACAGGTCGAGGCCTGGGTGGAGTTGGCGCGGTTGGCGGGGGACGCCGGGTTCCGGGAGCTGCTGCGCGGGCTCGCGGAGGCGGAGGTCGCGGAGGCGGAGGTCGCGGAGGCGGACGCGGTGACGTCGGCGGAGTCTGGTCCGGGGTCTGGTCCGGGGCCGGCCGTGGTGGTGCGGGGCGGTGCGGGTGTGCCGAGGCCCGGACTGGCGGTGGCGGTACGGGAGTTGGCCGGACCGGCGGTCGCGGCCGGGGTGGAGCCGGGGTCGGCGGAGGGGGCGGCCGTCGTCGCGGCGCTGGTGGAGCGGTACGGGCCGTGGTGCGCGGGGGCGGTGCCGGGGGATGCCGGGGCGGTGCGGGACCGGTTGGCGGAGCGGCTGACGGCGATGGCCGACCCGCGGCGGCAGCGGTACCTGGAGCTGCTGGCGGTGGTCAACGACTGGGTCGCGCCGGAGAGTTGGCAGGCCGAGCTGGACTGGGCGGTGCGTGCCGTGGCGTGAGCCCGGCGTGGGGGCCGGGTGTGGGGGCCGTGGGTGGGGCGGACTGTGCGGCTACCGGCGGGCGGACCCGGGGAAGGTGGTGAGGAAGGCGTGGGCCTGGGCGCGGAGGTGGTCGACCGGCGGGTCCTCGCAGATCACCTCCAGGCCGATTCCGGTCGCCCGGCCCAGGTCGTAGTAGGACTGGTAAGCGAGGTACGGGCGGTGGTCGTCGGTGGGGTCGAGGCCGACGGCGAAGGTCGCGAAGTGGGGCTGCGGCTCGCTCTCGGCGGCGGCCGGTCGGGTGCGGGTGAGCTGCCATTCGAACTCGTACGGTTCGGGTTCGGCCGGCAGGTCCAGCAGGGCCTGGGCGAGCCGGCGGACCTCGTCGGGGTTCGCGAAGGGGATCGACTCCGACCAGTAGGGCGCCGAGGCGAGCAGCTCCCAGTCGTCGCCGTTGTGGCCGACAGTCAGGGCCCACTCGCCGTTCCGGTCCTGCCAGCGGCAGCTGATGATCGGCTTCACGGGGATCAACCTCCCTGTGGCGCTGGGTCGTTCGTACCTCCTCATCGTGGCACATCGGGCGGGTCGGGGGCTGGGTCGTCAGGCGTGAGCCGTCCTCGGGCGCGCTGCCACGCTTCCTGGAGCGCGCGGTAGCCGACGACGGTGATGCCCTGCTCGGTGAGCAGCCGGCGGGCCTCGGGGGAGACGAGGAACGCGTGGTCGGTGCGCCGGACGCGCCAACCGTCGTCCGGGTCGCGGGGGTTCGGGCCGGCCAGGCCGGGGTGCAGGGCCCACTCGGTGAGGCCCGGCGGGAGCGCGGCGAGCAGACGGGCGTAGTGGGCGGGCTTGTCCGCCAGGGGGACGGTGAAGCTGTCGAGGAAGCCGTGGTCCACCACCGGCAGGCCGCGCCCGCGCATCCGGGCCAGTGCGGTCGGCAGCCAGACCCGCACCGCCAGGCCGTACTCGGCGCCGAGGGCGAGGGTGAGGTCGAGGATGTCCTCGCGGCCGCCGTCGGCCAGGCAGTGGAAGTCGAGGTGGGTCGGGGCGAGGCCGGCCGCCGCCACCGCGTCGATCTGGGCGCGGAACTCGCGCTCGACCTCGTCGAGTCGGGCCCGGGCGAGCAGTTCGGCGCGTCCGGCGGGGGTGGGGGCGAAGAGCTCGCCGGCGGCGTCGAGGAGGGAGGGCACCCGGTCGCGGGCGGCGAGCGGGCCCCAGCGGCGCGCCGCAGACTCGCAGACCAGGGTGAGGTGGACACCGAAGGGGACCTCCGGGTGCCGGTGCAGCAGGCGGAGCGCGTGCGGTGCGGCGGCGCAGGGCGTCATCAGGCTGCAGGAGGCGGCGATGCCGTTCCGGACGGCGTCGATCACGGCGAGGTTGGCGGACTCGGTCAGGCCGAGGTCGTCGCAGTTGAGCAGCAGGAGGCGGGCGTCGGGCGGGTGGCCGAGGAGGTGGTTGGCGGTGGCGGCGTTTGCGGATGGGGGCTGGGGTCGGGGTGCGGGGGTGGCGTCGGCTGCGGGCACGGGTGCAGTCTGGCCCGGCGGCGGGGGTGGGCGCGCGGGGTTTTCCGGGGCGCGCGCTCGGGCGGGGCGTGGGCGGGCAGGAGGTGACGGGCGGGCCGGTCAGTCGGCGTCGGGGGCGGGGTGCCAGGGGCGGTCGGGGCGGGTCCGGACCGGGGCGGAGGTGAGGCGCAGCGCGTACACCTCGCGGTCGGTCGCCTCGTACGGGACCTGGCCGAGGTACTCGTGGCCGGTCAGGTGGCACCAGGCGGGGAGGTCGAGCGGGGCTGCGGGGTCGGTGGTGTGGATGTGGACCACCGCGCCGGCCGGGAGGTGTGCGATCCGGGCGCGCAGCTTCAGCAGGAGCTGGACGCAGAGCAGGCCGGTGCCGTCGATGGTGAGGTCGGGGGACTGGGCGGGGGTGGCGGCGCCGGGCTCGGCGGCCTCGGGGGCGGGGACCTCGGGGGTGGCGGTGTCGGGGGCGGTCATCGGGGCGTCTCCTGGGTGATGCGCCAGAGGCGGCGGGGCAGTTCGCCCTCCTCGAAGGGGTGGACCTCGGTCAGGTGCCAGCCGTCGGCGAGCTCGTCCACCAGCTCGCGGGGGAAGAAGTGGACGGCGAAGCCGCCGTGCTCCCAGATGTCGTCCCCGTGGCCGGTGCCGGCGCCGTAGTGGGCGTCGCCGGTGTGGCGGACGGTGTAGACGAAGGTGCCGCCCGGGCGCAGGACCCGGCGGACCTCGGCGACGAGTGCCTCGATCTCCTCGGTGGAGAGCGCCATGCAGAGCAGCATGTGGGCGAAGACCGCGTCGACGGAGGCGTCGGGGAGGGGCAGCGGCTCGCGGACGTCGTGGGTGAGGACGGAGAGCCGGTCGGCGAGGCCCTGCTCCGCGGCGGCGGCGCGCAACTGGTCCAGGCCCGTCGGGCTGAAGTCGGCGGCCAGCACGCGGAAGCCCGTACGGGCGAAGTGCAGGGCGTCCCGGCCGTGACCGGCACCGAGTTCCAGCACCTCCCGGGCCCCGGCGGCGGTGAACGCCTCGGCGGCGTACTCGGCGGGGGCGGAGGGCCGCTCGCCGTACATCCCGGGGTTGGCGGTGTAGGTCTGCTGCCAGTGCGTGCGTTGGGTGTCGGCGAGGGTGTGCCGTGAGCCGGGCCCGGTGCCGGGGGTGTCGGTCATGGTGCTGCCCTTCGCGGGGGTGCGGGTGGTGCGGGTGGTGCGGTCGTTCGGGGCCAGCCTAGGAGGTGGGGCCGGGCGGCGGGTGGGGCGGGGGTGTGCGTGCGGGGATGCGGCAGGGCGGGTGCGGGGAGGGGCGGCTCAGCTGAGGCGCTGGCCGGGGGCGGTGCCGCCGAGGCGGGTGAGGAGGGCGGACAGCAGGCCGAGGTCCTCGACGCTCCACTGCTCGGCCGCGAAATGGTCGGCGGCGACCTGGCGGGCGGTGTGCAGCATCTCGGCGAGCCGCTCGCGGCCGGTCGGGGTGAGGGCGGCGTAGGCGACCCGGGCGTCGCGGGCGGCGGACTCGCGGGCGACCAGGCCGATCCGCTCCAGCGGCGCGAGGCCACGGGTCACGCCGGAGGCCGTCAGCCCGAGGGCTTCGGCGAGGTCGACCCGGCGCATCCGGGCTCCGGGGGCCTGGGAGAGGTGGAGCAGCACGGTGAAGTCGGCCAGGCTGACTCCGTGCAGGCCGCTGAGGCTCGCGTCGAAGCGCTTGACCACGGCGGTCTGGGCGCGGACCAGCCGCAGGGCGGTGTCCAGCGGGTCGGGGCCGGGGCCGGCGGGGGCCGGTGCGGTCGCGGCTCGTTCCACCTGCGGCTCCTGTTCCGGCCGTGCTGCTGACCGGGTTCCTGGCTGCTCTGTCATTGCCACCTCCTTGACTGCTCAAGTATATCCCTAGGGAGAGCCGTCAAGGAGGTGGCAGAGGGGGAGGGGGAGGGTCAGTACCCGGTGCCGGCGGCGCGGCGCTGACGCTTGCCGAGCGGTGCCTGCGAGAGGTCCTCGGCCTGGGAGCGGAGGTTCTTGTAGCCGTAGCCGCGTTCGGCGAGCCAGTTCTGCGCCGACTGCTCGGCCCGCTCGGTGGCCTCCAGGATGTCCTCCTCGGCCTCGCCCTCGTCGAGGAAGCGGAAGGTGAAGGCGGCCCGCGCGGAGAGGTCGTAGCTGAGGTGGCCCTCGCGGTTGAAGGCGGCGTGCAGCACGTCGTGCTCGGGTGCGGCGGCGAGCAGGTCGGCGCGCTGTTCGTCGGTCAGGCCGTCGAAGACACCGCGCACCATGATGCGGAAGGTTCGAATGGTCATCCCCCGACCATAGGCAGCGCGGGCCACTGACCGCCAATGCGATTCCGGACGCAGGGTGCGGAACCGTACGGGAGGCCGGCGGGGCGCGGGGCGTGATCACGGGGCGCGGGGTGTGGTCAGGTGGGCTTCGGTGGTCGTGGCAGTCCTTTCAGGCGGGGGTGAGTGCTACCGCGAGACCGTCCGCGTAGCGGGTGAGTCGGTCCAGCTCGGAGCCTCCTCGGGCGCGCCGGAAGCCGTGCCGTCGGCCCCAGAACGCGGCCTGGACAGCGTGGAGTTGGAGCCAGCGGCGGGTGCGTTCGCGGTCCAGCTCGGCGGCCTCGGCGAAGACGTCGAGCGCGCGGAGGAGGGCGCGGTGCACGTCCGTCGCGCCGAGCAGGGTCAGGGCGTGCACCTTGAGGAAGGTGCCGCCGTCGTAGGCGCGGTCCCCCACGTAGCCCTTGGGGTCCACCGCCAGCCAGGGCTCGCGCTCCGCCCGGAGGATGTTGCGGGGGTGGAGGTCGCCGTGGACGAGCACCTCCGGCTGGTCGCGGGCGAGTTCGCGGACGGTCGCGAGGGCGGCCTCCACCGTACGGGCCGGCAGGGGGTGGGGCAGGGACGCGGCGTCCGTGCGAAGAGCAGCCTCCCAGCCTGCCGCCTGCTCGCTCAGCCGGGGCAGGCCCGGAGCCGCCGGGACGGCGAGCCGACGGCTGAGCCGCCCGGCGACCGTCAGTACCTCGTCGCCGTCCCGGACCTCCGCCAGCGTGGTGGGGCTCGCCCGCTCGAGCAGCATCGCGAAGCGCTCGTCGTCCCGTTCGTACAGCCGGACGGCGCCCCGGCCCGCCCACACCGTGAAGGCGTCCGGCTCGTGCACGTTGCCGGGGTGGGGGAAGGAGACCTTCAGCACGGCCTCGCGCCCCGACGCCTGCCGGACCGGGAGGATCAGGCCGACGCCGCCGTGGGTGGCCGCGCCGTCCGGCACGCAGCCCCAGCGGTCCAGCAGTTCGGCGGTGAGGCCGGGGAGTTCGGCGATCCAGGCGGCGCCGGGGGCTCCCTCGCGGTCGACGGTGGTACGGGCGAGCCCGTCGGGGACGATGATCATGCAGGCTCCTTTCGGGTGGTTGGGTGGTCGTTGGCCCGGTCGATTCAGGGGGCGAAGGGGCCGAAGGCGGTGACGGCGAGGCGGAGCGCCGGTGCCGGGGTGCCGCCGCCGGTGCCGACGGAGTAGACCAGTCGCCTGCGCAGGTCGGGCGTGGTGAAGAAGCCGTCGGAGTACCCGAGGTCGTGCCCCGTCTTGCCCCAGAGTGCCGTGCCGTCCTCGAGGGGGATGGTCATCAGCCCGGCGCTGTAGCAGGCCCGCCCCTTGTCCGGGCCGAACCGGCACTCCCCCGCCCCACGGACGGGCAGCAGCCGGCCGGAGGCGTCCCGCGGCAGGGTGAGCAGGTCGTGCAGCTGCTGGGGTGGCAGGAGTTCGCCGTCCAGCAGGGCGCGCAGGAAGCGGTCCAGGTCGGCCGGGGTCGACACCATCGACTCCGGGTTGCCGCCCTGTTCGGAGACGTCCGTCGGGACGTCGGCGTTGTCGGGGAAGTAGCCGGCGAGGTGGGGATCGGGCATGGAGGGCCTGCCCTCCGTCACCTCGGTGTGCCGCAGGCCGAGCGGCTTCAGGATGCGGGCCGTCACCTCCTCCCTGATCGTGTGTCCGGTCACCTGCTCGACGATCCGGCCCGCCAGCCGGTAGTTGAAGTTGTTGTACTCCTGCTCGGTGCCCGGATCGAAGGCCGGGCCGGCCTCGGGCAGGCCCTTCTCCGGGTGGGGCCGCAGCGTCCGTTGGATGACCTGGTCGAGCGTCTCGATCGCGAACCGGTGGGCGATCAGGCCGTCGCGGTCGCCGTCCTCGACCTCCGGGCCCTCGACGGCCTGCGGCAGCCCGCTGGTGTGGTCGAGGAGTTGGCGGACGGTGATCGGCAGCGTGAAGCTCGCGGGCAGGGTGCCGGGCAGGTACTGCTGGACGGTGCCGTCCAGGGAGATCCGCTGTTCGGCGGCGAGTTGGAGCAGCACCGCGGCGACGAAGGTCTTGTTGATGCTGCCGATCCGGAACGCCGCGTTCGGTGCCACCGGCCGCCCGCTCACCGGATCGCCGGCGCTGCCGCGCCAGACCGCTCCGTCGACCGTCACCCGGGCGACCGTGCCTGCCGCCGGATCTCCCGGCCGGGCGGCGATCGCGGCGTCGAGGACGGCCGGACCGGGACCGGTGGGTGCCGCCCGGCCGTAGGCGGGTGCGGCCGGCGCGGCTGCGAGGAGCAGGGCGGCGAGGCCGAGTCCGAGTGCGAGGGCGGCGGGTTTGGTGACGGCCATGGGCGCTCCGGTGCCGAAGGGGCGGGTGTGGGGCGGACAGGACCGCCACCCTGGAGAACACGAAGCTGACGATCATTCAGTTGCACCTCGCCGGTGCGGAGGTGGGTGGCTCGGCGGCAGAACACGGTGGGGTCTCCCTTCTGCGGCGGCCCGGGTGGCCGCCGTCGCGGTGACTCCAAGATTGATCGACCGGACCCCGTTCGCACATGTGCCGATCGGCAGGAATCCCGAGGCACCGACCGGGCGGGTTCGAGCTCAGCCCAGTCCGGAGCCGTAGCGGCCGGCGGTGTTGCGCAGGGCGAGCCCGGTGG
>NZ_JBEXJK010000021.1:0-44058 GCF_040609095.1 Kitasatospora sp. NPDC004799 | reverse complement strand
ATGGGCCTGGTGCACGTCGGCGACTCCCGCGCCTACCTGCTGCGCGACGGCTCCCTGGTGCAGATCACCCAGGACCACACCTGGGTGCAGCGCCTCGGGCTGTGCCGCCTCCGGGTCGCTGCCGTCGCCGGAGAGCCGGGCGGCGAAGGTGACGAACTGCCGGGCCAGTTGATCGGCGAGCTGCTGGGCGCGCTCCGGGGTGTCGGCCGTCCCCGAGACCTTGACGATGTTCCCGTCCGAGGCCGCGGCGGCCACCCGCTCGCGCAGCTCGCGGCCGTCCGCCCCGGGCCAGTCGAGCGCGGCGGCCGTGCGGTCGAGCACCACCGAACTGGTCGCGATCTCCGCCTGGGTCAGCAGCTCGCGCTCCTGCCACGCCCCCGGCAGCAGGACCGAGGCCGAGGTCGTGTACTGCGGCGGGAACAGCAGGGAGGCGCCGTAGCCGAGGAGCGCACCCAGCAGGGCGAGGACGGCGAGCAGCCGCCACCGCCGACGCAGGATCCGGCCGATCGTGGCCAGGCGTATCGTTTCGTCGCTCAACGGCGCGGCCTTCTCCCGACCCGGCCCCGGCCGCCCGCCGACACCGGCGCCCGGCCCCGGCAGGCGGCGGCGTAGGCGGCGAGCAGCGCCCGCTGGGAGTTCCGCCAGGCGAGCGGCCCGTTGATCCGCTCCTGGCCGATCTTGCCCATCAGGGCCCGCTTCTCCGGATCGTCCATCAGCAGCGCGATCAGCTCGGCGAACCGCCCCTCGTCGTTGGCGGGCGCGTAGACGGCGGCGTCACCGGCGGAGACCCGCGCCTCCCGGAGGTCGAAGGAGACGATCGGCCGGCCCATCACCATGTACTCCAGGACCTTGTTCATGGTCGACACGTCGTTGAGCGGGTTGCGCGGGTCGGGGGAGAGGCAGACGTCCGCGGTGGACAGGTAGCGCACCAGGTCCGCGTCCGGAACGCGGCCGGTGAACTCCACCTGCTCCGCGAGCCCGAGCCGCCGGGACAGCTCCACCATCGCGTCGAAGGTGTCCCCGGCGCCGACGAACACCGCGTGCCAGTCCGTCCGCCCGAGCTCGTCGCGCAGCTTCGCCAGCGCCCGCAGGGCGTAGTCGACGCCGTCCTGGGGGCCCATGACGCCGAGGTAGCACAGCAGGTGGGGCTTGCCGCGCTTCAGCTCCGGCTCGGGAGGCACCGGCCGGAACCGGTCGGTGTCGGGCGCGCTGCGCACCACGAAGACGTCCTCCGGCCGCTTGCCGCCCCGCCGCAGGGCGACGTCCCGGTAGCTCTCGTTCGTCGCGAGCACGACGTCCGCGGCCCGGTAGGTCCGCCGTTCCAGCGCGCACACGCCGCGGTAGAGCAGGTCCTCGCCGCGGTCGAACCGGGAGAGGTACAGCTCGGGGACCAGGTCGTGCTGGTCGAAGACGAACCGGGCGCCGTGCCGCTTCAGCCACAGCGCCGGCAGGAACAGCAGGTCGGGCGGGTTACAGGCGTGGACCACGTCGACCGGGCCGACCTCGCGGGCCAGCCGGGCGGTGTGCCACAGCGCCGAGCCGTACTCCCGCAGGTAGCCGGCCGGCCCCCCGGTGGCCGCCTCCAGGGGGTACCGGTGGATCCGCACCCCGTCGATCACCGCCTCCGGCTCGGTGTCCCGCTTGCTGCCCCGCGGGCAGATCACGTGCACCGTCCAGCCGGCGTCGCGCAGCGTCGTGCACTCCTGCCAGACCCGCCGGTCGAAGGGCACCGACAGGTTCTCCACCAGGATCAGCGCGCGCCGGCCCCGCCCGTCGGTGCCTGCCGGGTCTCCGGAGGACGTGTCCTCGAACGGTGCGTCACTGGACGCCGTGTCACCAAGCAAGGCCCACGTACCCCGGTTCGGCCCGGCGCGCCTCGGCGTCGGGAAGGTGGATGAGGTCGACGATCACCGGTCCGCCGCCGTGCGGCAGCGCCGACAGCACGGCCGGGTCCCTGGTCCCCACCACGCACACCTCGGCGTGGTCGAGCACCTCCTCGACGGACTCCGCGAGCAGCTGCGCGAGGTGCGGCAGCCGGTTCTCGATGTACTCGCGGTTCGCGCCGAGCAGCCGGGAGAGGTTCACGTTGGGGTCGTAGATCCGCAGGTCGTAGCCCTTGCCGAAGAGCGTCTCGGCCAGCTCGACGAGCGGGCTCTCGCGGAGGTCGTCGGTGCCGGGCTTGAAGGACAGGCCGAACAGGCCCACCCGGCGCCGGCCGGTGCGCTCGACCAACTCCACCGCGCGCCGCAGGTGTTCGGCGTTGGAGGGCAGCACGTGGGAGAGGATGGGCACCGCGACGTCGGCCCGCTGCGCCGCGTGGACCAGGCTGCGCAGGTCCTTGGGCAGGCAGGAGCCGCCGAAGGCGAAGCCGGGCCGCAGGTAGGCGGGGCTGATGTTCAGCTTGCGGTCGGCCAGGAACACGTCGATCACCTGGTGCGAGTCCACCCCGAGCGCCCGGCACACCGCGCCCAGCTCGTTGGCGAAGCCGATCTTGAGTCCGTGGAACGCGTTGTCCGCGTACTTGATCGCCTCGGCCGTCGGGACGGGCACCCGGAACACCTCGCCGGGCAGCCCCTCGTACAGCGCCGCGACCACGTCGCCGCTGGCCGGGTCGAGCTCGCCGATGACGGTCTTGGGCGGGTCGAAGAAGTCCCGCACGCTGGTGCCCTCGCGCAGGAACTCCGGGTTGACCGCGACCCCGAAGTCCACCCCGGCCGTGCCGCCGGCGTGCTTCTCCAGGATCGGCACCAGCAGGTTCAGGCAGGTGCCCGGCAGCATGGTGCTGCGGAACACCACGGTCTGCCGCCCGCCCCGCTCGGCCACCGCGGCGCCGATCTGCTCGGTGACCCGCTCCAGGTACGTGGTGCACAGGCTGCCGTTGGGCTCCGACGGCGTGCCCACGCAGACCAGCGACACCTCGCTGCCCGCGATCGCCTCGCGGACGTCGGTGGTGGCGCGCAGCGCCCCGGTCCGGACGACCTCGGCGATGAGCTCGCCGATCCGCTCCTCGACCACCGGGGCCTTGCCGTCGTTGACCAGGTCGACCTTCACCTGGCTGACGTCCACCCCGATGACCTCGTGCCCCAGGCTGGCCAGGCACGCGGCCGACACGCAGCCCACGTAGCCGAGCCCCAGGACGCTGACCCTCATGACCCGTTCCTCCCCTCGGGCCGGCCCTCGCGGCCGGCCATCCGCGCGCCGATCGGACGGCGCCCCCCACGCACCCCGCGTGCCACTCGCTCTCCGGGTGCCGCTGTCATCAGTAGGCCCCCTGCCCCTGGAGCACCGCCCGCAGCGTCTTCCAGAGGATCACCGTGTCCAGGGCGAGCGACCAGTCCTCCACGTACCGCAGGTCCAGCCGGACCGCCTCCTCCCACGGCAGGTCGCTGCGCCCGCTGATCTGCCACAGGCCGGTGAGCCCCGGCTTGACCAGCAGCCGCCGCCGGATGTCCGGGCCGTACGCCGCGGACTCCTCGGGCAACGGCGGCCGCGGCCCGACGAGCGACATCGAGCCGGCCAACACGTTGAGGAGCTGCGGGAGTTCGTCGATCGAGTACCGGCGCAGCACCCCGCCCACCCGGGTCACCCGCGGGTCCCGGCGGAGCTTGAACAGCAGGCCGGCGCCCTCGTTGCGGTCGGCCAGCTCGGCCCGGGCCCGGTCGGCCCCGGCCACCATGGTGCGGAACTTGACCAGGGTGAACTCGCGGCCGCCCTTGCCGACCCGGTGCTGGCGGTAGAACGGCCCGCCCCGGCTGTCCACCATCACGAGCAGTCCGACGAGCACCATCAGCGGCGCGAACAGGACCAGCAGCACCGCGGCGCCCAGCCGGTCGACGACCTCCTTGACCGCCCGCGGGGCGCCGGTGAAGGCCGGCATGCTGACCCGCAGCATCGGGATCCCGAGCACCGCGTCGACGTGCAGCCGCGGGCCGGCCACCTCCATCAGCACGGGGGCGACGACCATCTCGGCGTCGCCGCCCTCGAGGTTCCAGGCCAGCCGCTGCAGCCGGTCCGGCGTCCAGTACGGGTCCGGGGTGACCGCGACGACCCGGTAGCCGTCGCGGCGGACGTGGTTGGCGACGTCCGTCAGGCGGCCGACGACCGGCACGCCGTCCAGCCGGTCGCCGCCCGGCCCGAGGACGTACGGCGTGCACACCGCCTCCACCCGCCAGCCGAGGTGCGGGAACTTGCGGGTCCGGGCGATCAGGTCGCGCACGGTGGCCGGGCTCCCGGCGGCGAGCACCGGGCGCAGGCACCGCCCGTGCTTGCGCTGCTTGTGCAGCCACAGGCGCAGCAGGTACCGCTCGGTCATGGTGACGAGGGTGATCGCCGGGATCGCGACGAAGATCCACAGTTTGATGTTGTGCGAACTGAGGGCGATTCCGCCGAGCGCCAGGACGACGGCCGCCGTGAACAGCGAGCGGCCGAGCCGCCGGAACTCCTCGGCGCCCTGGCCGAGCACGGCCGGGGCCCACGACCGGGTCGTCGCCAGCGCCCCCAGCACCAGCAGTTCGGTGCCGAAGGCGAGAATTCCCCATTTCTCGTGCCAGTTGGCCGCGTCCCGAACTCCGAAGAAACCGCCGATCGCCGCCGCCACGAAGGCGGTGGCCACGGTGTCGCTGATGATCACCGTACGGCGGTACTGCTGCTCCCAGTCGACCTCGGGCCGGCCGATTCCCCCGTTCCCCGGACGCTTTCGCGCCGGCCGAAACGGGCGGACTAATTCTCCTTCCCCCTGCTCCACAGCGGCCTCAAGGTCACCAGTGGGTTCGACGTGTTCGCTCCACACGGTTCCTCCCCCCGGGAGGCCGGAGCCTCCCGCACTGATCCTCCCCTCGGGAGGCCCTGCCTCCCGTTCCGCGCTGTTCCTCCCCCCGGGAGGCCCCGCTCCCGGCGCATGGCAAAACCGGCTGTCGCAGCGTTACGTGAACTTCCGCCCGGGCGTCGGCAGGTTCGCTCTCGGGCACCGGGAATCGATCATCCCGGGCCCGCCCGGGGACGCGACCAATGGCCGTCCGCAGTGCCGGACCCGTAGATCATCAATTGCCGCCCTCGCGCTCAACCGCGCGAAGTGAAAATCAATCTAGAGCATCGGAGGGGCCCAAAGAGAGGGATGTGTAAAACGCGTGCTCGAAATTTGAAGAGCGATCTTCCGGACCTCGTCCCCGACGGCCGCCCCGCCCCCCACCACCCCCGCCGTGACCTGTGCCGACGGGCGGCCCCCGGCCCCCGTCCCCGCCGCCCCGGCACCCCCGCGAAGACCACCCCCGGCGCACGGAACCAGCCATTCACCCACCCGTCGGCGTCAGCGCAGCAGCACCCGCAGGCCGAGCAGTCCCCGGTGCCGCGGGTTCTCCTGCCACTGCGCGGCCGCGGCCGGCTCGGCCAGGCGCAGGGCCGGGAAGCGGCGCAGCAGTTCGCCGAACGCGACCTCGGCCTGGAGCCGGCCCAGCTGTGCGCCGAGGCAGTGGTGGATGCCGTGGCCGAAGGCGAGGTGCCGGGTGGCGTCCGGGCGGGTGATGTCGAAGCGGTCGGGGTCGGCGAAGACGGCCGGGTCGCGGTTGGCGGCGAGCAGCGCGATCTGGACGAACTCGCCGGCCGGGATCACGGTGCCCGCGACGGTCACCGGCTCGGTCGTACGGCGGAGCGAGGCGAGGCCGAACGGGCTCTCGTAGCGCAGGACTTCCTCGATCGCGCCGGGAAGCAGCCCCGGATCCGCACGCAGCGCCGCGAGTTGCTCGGGGTGGCCGAGCAGCGCGTGGACGCCGTTCGCGATCAGGTTGACGGTGGTCTGGTGGCCGGCGATCGCGAGCAGGAACGCCATCGAGGTGATCTCGGCCTCGGTCAGCCGGTCGCCGTCCGCCTGGGCGGCGAGCAGGTCGGAGATCAGGTCGTCGCCCGGGTGGGTGCGCTTGTGGGCGACCAGGGCGCGCAGGTAGTCCGCCATGCCTTCGGCCGTCTCCACCGAGACCTCGCCGTCCGCCGCGCCGTCGTCCTCCGGGCCGGCGTCGACCGCGTTGCCCCGGACCTGGAGGTTCTCCCGTTCGGCCTGCGGCGCGCCGAACAGCTCGAAGACCACCGCGAGGGGCAGCGGCAGCGCGAACTCGCTGATCAGCTCGGCCGATTCGAGCCCGTCCAGCCGGTCCAGCAGCGCGCCGACGTGGCGCTCGACCATCGGTCGCAGGGACGCCACCTGCCGCCCGGTGTACGCCTGTTGGACCAGCTTGCGAAGCCGGGTGTGCTCCGGGGGGTCGGAGTTGAGCATGTGCGTCATCAGGTCGCGGCCCGGGCCGTCCCCGGAGTTCCCGACGTGCCGGGCGAACGCCTCGGTGACGGCCTGCTTGCTCAGCCGGGGGTCGGCGAGGGCGGCCCGGCACTCGGCGTGGCCCGTGACGACCCAGCCCTCGAGTCCGGCCGCGCCGCCGAACCGGACCTTGCGGGCGCCGCCCTCGCTGCGCCAGCGGCGGTAGGCGGCGTGCGGGTCGGCGTAGAACCGGCCGTCGGCGAACTCCGCGTCCGCATCCCCATCGTCGGTGTGCCTGTGATCAGCGTGCATCGCGCGCCTTCAGGACGCGGACCTCGCTGACGCCGAGCAGACCGAGCAGCGGCACCTTGGCGGTCCGCTGCGCGGGGTCGACGACCAGGCCGGCTTCCCGGATCCGGTCCAGCAGCAGTTCGGCGAGCGGCATCACCATGTGCCGGCCCCAGCAGCGTTCGGAGGAGTGCCCGAACGGCAGGTAGCCGGGCGTGCTGTCCGGGTCGAGGTGGTCCCAGCGCTCCGGGCGGAACTCGTCCGGGTCCTCCCACAGCGCCGGGTCGCGGTGGGAGAGCAGCGGCAGGACGAGGACGTCGTCGCCCGCGCCGATCCGCGGATCGATCGCGGGGTACTCGGGCGACGCGCGGCGCAGGATGTTCCAGGACGGCGGCAGCAGGCGCAGCGACTCGAGGATGATGTTCCGGTTCGGCGTGCTGTCGTCGAACGGCGAGCCGAGCCAGAGCGCGTTCGCGACCAGGGTGGAGATGGTGAAGCAGACGGGCGCGGCGGCTCGGCGGTACATGCCCAGCGCGTACCGCCGGTCCTGGTAGGTGGCCGCCTTCGCGGTGAACTTGCCGAGCTCGGTGAGGTCGTCGCCGGGCTTGGGCCGACCGGGCAGGGCGGCGCCGGCCGCGATCACCAACCAGGTGAGCAGCGGCGTCAGTTCGAGGTTGCGGCTCATCAGGATCCGCAGCCGGCGCGGGTCCCGGCCGAGGATGAGGTCGCGCAGGAAGAGGTGTCCGGTGAGCGGCCACGGACCGGACAGGTCGAGGTTCTGCGGCAGCGGGGCCTTCAGCGCCTCGCGCACGTCGCTGCCGATCGTCCGGGTCACCGAGGACGCCTCGGTGCGGGTGATCGACCGTCCGTGCAGCGGTTTGAACGTGGGCCGTTCGATCTCGGTGGCGCGCCGGGCGGCGAGGATCCGGTCGGTGAGCTCGGGCCCGGCGACCCCGATCGTGTCGGGCTCGAGCCGGACGGCGTCCTTGCCCAGGTGGTCCCTGAGCAGGGCCTCGAGCCGGGGGGAGAGCACGGTGGTCCGCGAACGGGCGGAGGCGGGTGAGAGGGCCATGTGATGTCTCCGAGACTTTGCCGGGGCCGGTCGCCGCCCCCGCCCCGGGCCCGGTCGCCCGGCGGAGGCCGGGAGGGGGCAGGGGCGGGGGCGGGTCAGCTGTTCAGGTACCGGAGGTACCGGTCAGCCGGCTTAGTACCAGACGTACCAGGCGCTGGCCTTCAGGCTCTTCTTGGCGAAGGACGCGTCACGGATGGCGAACAGGATCTTCATCATTTGGGTCTCCCTTTCGTTACCAGCTGGCTGGGTGGACGTAAGGCCACTGTGCAGTCGCCCTACAGACGTCTCCACGGAGCCGGCCCCCCATCGGGTTCACCTCCGGAGGACCGGGCTTCATCGCAGGCGCTGTCCGGTCCGACGTGCGGTCAGCGGACGGGGACGAGTTCGTAGCCGGCCTGGAAGAAGCGCAGGTGGCGCGGTTCGTAGGTGAAGCGGAGGCCGTGGGTGATGGCGTGGCGCCCGTGGTGCAGGCCGATGACGGCGGCCACGGTGTAGTTGCGGCCCCAGGTCTCCACCAGCGTGTTCAGGCTCATCAGGGCGGCCGGGACGGGGCCGCGCTTGTCGTCGTCGACGAACGACTCGCAGATGATCAGTCTGGAGAAGCGGATCGACCTCGTCGGCGGCGACTTCTTCACCACCCCGCTCCCCGGTACTCGTGCTGGTCCACGACCGTCACCCAGCCCCCGAAGTAGTACGGCTTGCCGCGTACCGGGAACTCCTCGGACAGGTCCGAGTTGCGGTACCTTCCCGCGTCGTCGCGCCGCAGCAGGCCGAGCGCGGTGCACGCGGTGAGCAGCAGCTCGGCGGGCCGTTCCTCGATGCCGTGCCGTGCGGCGAAGCGGGCGACGGTCCACGCGGCGGAGGCGAGTGATGCACGCCGCCCCTCACAGGAGGCGCCGCACGGCCTCCATGATCGCGTTCCGGCAGTCCTCCAGGTCCGACGTCAGGACAGTCGTCGCCGGCATGCTCGCGGCATTCGTCGGGCTCCAGGCCGAGGCGATGGCCAGGACGAGGGTGAGAAGTGTGGCCGGGGTGAAGCCCGGTGTGCCCACTCCGCCCTTCCGAGCCGCTTCCAAGGAGGCGAGCTTGTCGTCGTGGGTCTGCTTGGCGACGGCAGGGTCCCGTTCCACGGCAGTGCCGCGTTCCAGCCGGTGCCAGGTCGCCAGGCGGAGTACCTCGGGGTGCTTCTGGTAGAAGTCGAACAGCCGCCCGGCGTAGCCCGGCAGGTCGTCAGGCGTGAAGGGCACCATGTCGAGGCCGCGCCCGAGGTGTGCGTCGAAGACGGCGTCGAAGAGCCCGTCCTTGTTGCAGAAGTAGACGTAGATGAGGTTCTTGTTCGCCGAGGCGATCTTGGCGATCCGGTCGACGCGGGCTCCCGCGATCCCGTACGCCGCGAACTCCTGGGTCGCTGCGTGGAGGATGCGCGCCTTCGTGGCCTCGGCTCGGGACATGGGAGTCATGCTAACAGCGCCTACTGGATCTTGCCGGGGCGTAGGACCCGGTGCTCTCGCCAGGTGAGCGCGTTCGCCGCCGGAACCACGGTGGATTCGTTCGAGACATGAGGCGATTCGTTCGGGAGTCCCGTCGGTGTCCTGCTCCGGGTGAACCGATGAGGGGGAGAAGTGCCGCGCCGGAACGGTGGGTTCCCACCGCCCGACGATGACCGGGCCGACGGTCGGCGCGATGCGCAGACCCACGACGAGGCAGGCCCGGGGGGCCGCGGCGACGTGTCCTCGCGATCAGGGACCGGTACGCGGCGTGTGTCGTCACCGCAGTCCGAAGGCGTCGATCACTGCCTCGGAGGCGAGCAGCATGACGGTGCACCACAGGGTGACACCGGCCATCAGCCAGCCGATCAGCCGCCACCGGGGCAGGCCCAGCGCCGTGCCGAGCATGGCCGATCCCCAGGTGCCGAAGAGCGCGGGCCCGATGATGCCGAAGCCGATCACGCCGTACCGGTTCACCAGGCGCCGGGCCCGTCGGCCGGTGGGGCCGTCAAGGCGGTTGCGGCGGTCGCGGCGGTTCTCGGGCGGCGGCCCGGCGGTGACGGGCCGCCGCTTCGAGCGCCGGAGCAGCCAGCGGGTACGCAGCCACCCGGCCGCGAAGACGGCGGACAGCAGGCATCCGGCCGCGCCGAGGAGTACGGCGACGAGCGCGACGGGCGGGGGGAGGGAGGAGAGGCCGAGGGGTACGGCCGGGGTGCCCAGGGCGAATCCGGCGAGCACGGCCAAGGCGAAGTTCAGCACGCAGCACTCCTCGTCTCGGGGGCGGGCGCCACGTCGGTGCGCGGCGACAGTGAGTTAACTAACCAGTTACCCTATCGCGGTGACCACCTCACCATCCGCCTCAGCATCCTTGCCGGGCAGTCCGGTTGAACGACTGGCGGCATCCAGGTACGTACTTCTCACGACGTTCCGCCGGGATGGGCGGGCCGTGCCCACTCCGGTGTGGGTGATGGGGGACGGGGACTGCCTGGCCGTGTGGAGCGCGGCCGACGCCGGCAAGGTCAAACGGATCCGCAACAGCGGCCGGGTGACCGTCGCCCCCTGCAACTGGCGGGGAGTCCCGAAGGGGGAATCCGTGCCCGGTGTCGCCGAGTTGCCCGCCGACCGGGACACCGTCCACTACCTCGACCTGATGAAGCGCAAGTACGGCCTCGTCGCGCGGGTCGGCCTGCTGGGCAGCCGACTGAAGGGGTCCGGGTACCGCGCGGTGGGCATCCGGATCCGACTCGCGGAGTGACCCTCGCGGACCTCCGTCGCATCCGGCCATCTCTCCTCGCCAGAAGGCGTGTTGACGGACCATCGGATCTCGGGCAGCCTTGCCTCGGAATATTAACCATCCAGTTAGTCAATCTATTTCGAACGGAGTGGCACCGCCATGTCGGCATCCACCACTGAGCTCACCGGCATCCCGCCCGAATCAGGACCCCCGTCCCCGCGGTCCTCGCTGCGGTGGTGGGCGCTGGCCGTGATCGGCCTGGCCCAGTTGATGATCATGCTGGACGCCACCATCGTGAACATCGCGTTGCCGTCCGCCCAGGCCGACCTGGGCTTCTCCGACAACGACAGGCAGTGGGTCGTCACCGCCTACGCACTCACCTTCGGCAGCTTGCTGCTGATCGGCGGGCGTGTCGCCGACCTCTTCGGCCGCAAGCAGGCCTTTCTCGCGGGTGTCATCGGATTCGCCGCCGCCTCGGCGCTCGGCGGAGCCGCCGGCAGCTTCGAACTCCTGGTGCTGGCCAGGGCGATCCAGGGCATCTCGGGTGCCCTGCTGGCCCCGGCGGCCCTCTCCCTGCTGACGACCATCTTCACCGACGTCAAGGAGCGGGGCCGGGCCTTCGCGATCTTCGGTGCCATCGCGGGCGCCGGCGGCGCGCTCGGCAACCTGCTCGGCGGCCTGCTGACCGAGTACCTCAACTGGCGTTGGACCCTCTACATCAACCTGGCGTTCGCGGCGGTGGCGCTCCTGGGCGGTCTGCTGCTGATCGAGCGTCAGTCGCGGGTGGAGCAGCGCCCCAAGCTCGACGTCCCCGGTGCGGTACTCGTCACCCTGGGGCTCTTCGGCCTGGTCTACGGGTTCTCCAACGCCGAGTCGCGCGGGTGGAGTTCTCCCGCCAGCTGGGGTCTGCTGGTCGGCGGCCTCGCCCTGATCGCCCTCTTCGCGTACTGGCAGTCGACGACGGCCGGGCCGCTGCTGCCCCTGCGCATCCTCCTCGACAGGGATCGAGGCGCCTCCCAGATCGCCATTCTGGTCGCCACCGGAGGCATGTACGCGGTCGCGTTGTTCCTCGCCTACTACATGCAGCAGACGCTCAGGTACACCCCGGTCGAGGCGGGGCTCGCCTTCCTGCCCATCCCCGCCGCACTGGTCCTTGCCTCCGCCCTGGCCGTGGGGGTCCTGATGCCCCGGGTGGGGCCGAAGATCGTGATTCCCCTCGGGATGGCGCTGCTGGGCGTGGGCATGGTCTGGTTCACCCGCCTGGATCTGGACAGCACCTACACGGGAGGCATTCTGCCGCCGCTGCTCGTCCTGGGCCTCGGTCTCGGCCTGGTCTACGCGCCGGCGATCGACCTGGCCACCTACCGGGTTCACGAGGACGACGCCGGGGTGGCCTCCGCGGCGGTCAACACCTCGCAGCAGATCGGTGGTTCGTTGGGGATCGCCGTTCTCAACACGCTCGCGGCGACCGCCGCGGGCAGCTATCTCAGCAGCCGGCAGGCCGCGCCCGAGGTGATCGCCGGGGCGGCGTTGCACGGCTACTCCACCGCGTACTGGTGGGCGGCCGGCCTCGCAGCCGTCGGGCTCGTCGTGACCTTCGCGCTGTACCGTCCCGGTGTTCGGGAGAAGTCCCCCGACGCGGTGAAGGCCGTCGCCATGTGACACCTGCTCCACGAAGTCCCTCCATCCTTGAATCGCACGCAGCCCCCGGGGCCGTGCCGCGCCCCTCGGGGGCCGGTCGCCGCCCCGGGGGCCGCTTTGTCGGGCCGCCCTTGAGCAACGGATGGCGGAAGCCGGGTGCGGCACCCGCAGTCGGGCGTCCTTGACCTTGTTGCCGGCCGGTTGTCCATCGATTGTCTGCCGGGACGCCGGGCTCGGTGCTGCCCGGGGTGCCGCGACCGTGTCGACCAGGGCGTTGACCGTATGCCGACGAGGTCGTTGATCGTCTGTCTACCAGCATCCCTGACCGTATATCAGGTGTCGCCGAGTGGGCGGACGGGCATACAGCCCCACCGCCCAAGGCCGTCCAATGCTCCGGGTTCATTCCGAGGGCCACCCCAGCATTACTGCGACATTCCTGCCGCTCAGTCCTGCCCGAAGGGATTCTTGGCATGACAACCGTGCGCCGCACACTCGGCGTTCCGCCGTTTTTCTGCCCTTTGCCCGACGCCGTGTACGACAAGCCGGAGGAGATAGATGCCGGCGCCGTCGCCTGGATGTTCCGGCAAGGGTTCCGCAAGGAGGGTGACTGGCTGCCGCGCATGAACGCGGGTTCGTACACCGCACACTGCATGCCGTACGTCCTCGACCGGTGCGCCGAGATCATCACCTGTGTCATGTACTGGGGCGGCGCCTGGGACGACGACCTCGACGTGATCCCGGGGCTGGACCAGCCCGCACCGCTGACGGTCCACGTCAGCCGTCTCAAGCACATCCTCGCCTCGCCCAAGTCCGTCGTGCCGCCCGGAGACGCGTACCTCTCCTCCTTCCAGGACTTCTGGAACCACATCTCCACCGTGTCGACCCCGGGCCAGCTCGAGCACCTGCGCCAGGGTTTCTGCAGCTACTTCGACGGCGTGCTGTGGAAATGTGCGAACCAGAGCCTCGGTGAACTCCCCGAACTGGGCGACTACCTGATCATGCGGGGCAACGATGTGGCCGGCCCCTGGCTGACCGCACTCACTCCGATCGGCGGCGGTTACGAACTGACCGCAGCCGAACGCCTCGATCCCCGGGTGCGCGCCGCCTCCGAAGCCGTATCCGTCATCGTCGGCCTCGACAACGACCTGATCTCCATTCACCGGGAGAATCTCCAGGGCCTGTTCGACCAGAACGCCATCAGCATCATGGTGCGCGACCGGCAGTGCACGCCCGAGGAAGCGGTCGCCGAGGTCCGCGCGCTGCGCGACCGAATCATGTCCCTCTATCTGAATCTGCGTGACCAGGTCTCCGCGACCGCCCGCCCGGAACTGCGGCGATACGTCCACGAGATCGGCTACTGGATTCGCGGGCACATCATCTGGGCGGACTTCACCACCCGCTACTGCGCGCCTGTCGACCCGGAGACCGGCGAAGAACAGGATTTCGGCGGCTACGGCCTGGTCTGGGCCGACGAGCCGGCTGACGCCAACCCCGCGCCCCTGCCGATTCCACAGATCGCCTGGTGGTGGGACCAGTTGGAGGAGTGAGAGCGGCGACGCACAGTCCGACAGGTCCACAAGTTCGCCAATAGCACCATGGAGGTTTGTTCCGTGACAGGCCAGGAAACCCGCAGCTACACGAAGGGCAGCGCACCGAATGCCCGGCCCGTGCTCGGGCACGCGAATCAGCTGCGCAGCGACCCGCTCACCTTCCTCCGATCACTGCCCGAGCAGGGCGATCTCGTGAAGATCATGGTGGGGCCGACCCCCATGTACATCGCGTGCCACCCTGATCTGGTCCACGAGATGCTGACCGACAAGGTCAAGGACTTCGTCAAGGGCGGTCCCGTGATGGACCGCGTGCGCACGGTCCTCGGAGACGGGCTGGTCACGGTCGACGGCCTCGTCCATCGCAAGCAGCGACGCCTGATCCAGCCGTCCTTCCACCCTGCGCGCATCGCCGAGTACGTCGGCATCATGCAGAAGCAGGCAGCCGCGTCGGCTCATGAATGGCCGGAAGGCAAGAACGTCGACCTCCTGATGCAGATGGGCAACCTCAGCGCCGACGTGGCGCTGAGCTGCCTCTTCTCCGAGCCCGGTGAGGGCGAGGTGCGCCGGGGCGGTCACCACGGTCTCCCGACGGCCCTGAACACCGTGATCGACGGCATGTTCTTCCGCATGCTCAACCCGCTGCCGGCGCTGTCCTTCCTGCCCACTCCCGGCAACCAGCGCTACAAGCGGGCGGAGGCGCAGCTGCACCAGGTGGTGAACGAGACCATCGACCGCTACCGCCGCTCGGGCGAGGGCGGCGGTCTGTTGCGCACGATGATGACGGAGGTCGACGAGGAGGGGCACCGCTTCACCGACCAGGAGCTGCACGACCAGTCCATCACCCTGCTCCTCGGAGGCGCGGAGACCACCGCCGTCCTGATGTCGTGGATCTTCCACCTGCTGCACGAGAACCCGCGGGTCGCCGCCACGTTGCACGCGGAGCTCGACGAGGTGCTGGCCGGCCGCCCGGTGACGGCCGAGGACCTGAAGAAGCTGCCGTACACCCGCAACGTCGTCGCCGAGGGTCTGCGCCTCTACCCGCCGGCCTGGCTGCTCAGCCGTCGTGCCGCTGTCGACACCACGCTCGGCGGGCTGCCCGTGCCGGCCGGCACCGAGCTGTCGTACAGCCCCTTCCTGCTGAACCGGGACGCCCGCTACTTCGACGCCCCCGACAGCTTCGAGCCGGACCGGTGGCTCACCATGTCGACCACTCCGCGCAAGGGCGCCTACCTGCCCTTCGGGGCCGGGAACCGCAAGTGCATCGGTGACGCGTTCGCCCTCACCGAGGCCCAGGTCATCGTGGCCACCGTGGCCCAGTACTGGAAGCTGGACCGCGCCCCGGGCACCCGCCCCACGCGCGCCCTCGTGCGGATGAGCCTGCGTCCCGACCAGCTCACGGTGGTGCCGACCCGTCGGCAGCCGGCACGCGAGCCGCAGTCCGCCGCGAGCTGAACCCGTTCCGTTCGACCGACAGGGGCCCGGCGGGCGCCGCACCGGGCCCACCCCTGCCCGGCATGCCCTCCACCAACTGAACCCGCATGTACGGAGGGCATGCCATCCGGCGCGGCCCGAACACCCACCACTCGCCCCTCCCTCGGCGACCCGCACCTGCGGTGCGGCCCGGCGACTGCCGGGACCCTCCTTCGCCCGGCCGGAAAGTGCTGCCTCTCGGCGCTTTCCCTCCCATGCCACGTCCTCGCGGACGCGGCCACATGGTCTTGACGAACAGGAGTAACGACATGAATTCGACCACCAGCCTTCGCGAGCCGGGAGCCGACGCCCTGGACCCGGTTCATCTGCGCGGCCTGATCGACGAGCGATTGAACGCCTTCCTCGACGCCAACTGCGACAGGCAACCCCACCTGGTCTCGCTCATCGAGCACCTGCGTGGCTTCCTGACCGCCGGCGGCAAGCGCATCCGGCCGCTCTTGTGCATGGTGGGCTGGCACGCGGCGGGCGGATACGGCGACACGGGGCCCGTCATCGGCGCGGCGGCCTCGCTCGAACTCTTCCACGCCTTCACCCTCATCCACGACGACGTGATGGACGCCTCGGACACCCGGCGCGGCCGTCCGACCCTCCACCGGACGCTGGAGACGGGTGCGGACGCCACGACCGCGGAGCGGTTCGGCACCAACAGCGCGATCCTGCTCGGCGACCTGGTCATGGTGTGGTCGGACGAGCTGCTGTACTCCAGCGGCATCGACCACGAGCGATTGGTCGCCGTCCGACCGCTGCTGGACGCCATGCGCACCGAGGTGATGATCGGTCAGTACCTGGACCTGCAGGCCACCGGGAAGCCCGACGAGGACGTCGAACGGTCGCTGGCCGTGATCCGCTACAAGACGGCGAAGTACACCGTGGAGCGGCCGCTGCACATCGGCGCGGTCCTTGCCGGAGCGGACCAGGCCCTGCTGGACGTCTTCACCGCCTACGCCCTTCCGATCGGCGAGGCCTTCCAATTGCGCGACGACCTCCTCGGCGTCTTCGGCGACCCGTCCAAGACCGGCAAGTCGGTCCTGGACGACCTGCGGGAGGGCAAGGCGACCGCTCTGATGGCACACGCCCTCCACACCGCCGGCGCCGAGCAGGCGCGGGTGCTGAGGTCCCTGGTCGGCGACCCGGACCTGGACGAGGCAGGCGCCGAGACGGTTCGCGGGATCCTGCGGGCCACGGGCGCCGCCGACAAGGTGGAGCAGATGATCACCGATCGTGTGCAGCGTGCCCGGCGGGTCCTGGACGAGACCCCGTTCCCGGACGAGGTCAGGAAGACCCTCGAAACCTTCGTCACCACCACGACGCTCCGGACCACCTGAGCACGCACCGTCGGGTGCGGCTCGACGCCCTGGCCCGCCCTGCGCCCTGGCCCGCCCTGCGCCCTGGCCCGTCCTACGCGATGACATCGCTCGCGCCGCCGGCCGCGACCGCCGGCCACGGTGGTCCGGGGTGGCCCGGGCATGACGCGGCGCGCGGTCGAACGGGCTTACTTCATTCCTTCCTAGAAATCTGGATGACGCGATCTCAATGGAATTTCGACAAGGGGAGCTGAGCACGTCGACTCCACCGGCCTCGGCGGCAGGGACAGCGGACAGCCGCCGTGCTCGCTCGGTCGGCACCGGCCACGCCCATGCCAAGGCCATCCTACTGGGGGAGCACGCGGTCGTCTACGGAGCCCCGGCGCTCGCCCTGCCCGTTCCGCAGCTGTCGATCACCGCCAGCGTCGGGTTCTCCACCCGCGGTGAAGAACCGGCAGGTGTGTCCTTCACGATGACCGGATCCGCCTGGAAGGAGGTCGGAACGCAGGCATCCGAGGGGCTGCGCCGGCTGACCACCGACTTCAGGGCATCCACGGGCATCGACGACGGCCGGCATCTCGATGTGATCATCGACGGTTCGATCCCGCTCGGCAGGGGGCTCGGCTCCAGCGCGGCCTGCGCCCGTGCCGTCGTCCTCGCCCTGGCCGACCTCTGCGGCCGCGAGGTCTCGCAGCGGACGGTGTTCGACCTGGTGCAGACCGCCGAGAACGTGGTGCACGGCAAGGCCAGCGGCGTCGACGCCATCACCGTCGGCGCGAGCGCGCCGTTGCTGTTCCACGCGGGCGAGGCCCGCACGCTGCTGGTGGGCTGCGACGCGCTGTTCGTCATCGCGGACAGCGGCACCGTCGGCAGCACCAAGGAAGCGGTCGACAAGCTGCGGGAGAGGTTCCGACTCCACGCCGGAGCACAGGAGCGGTTCGTCCGCCGGGCGTCGGAACTGACCGGCGAAGCCGTGACCACCCTCGCCGCCGGCCGGCCGGAGGAGCTCGGCTTCCTGCTGACGGAGTACCACGGAATGCTCCGCGAGGCCGGGCTGAGCACTGACCGGATCGAGGGGATGGTGAGTGCCGCGCTCGCCGCAGGAAGCCTCGGCGCCAAGATCACCGGGGGTGGACTGGGCGGCTGCGTCCTCGCTCTGACCCAGCCCGAGCAGGCGAGAGAGGTCACCCGGCGGCTGCACGAAGCGGGGGCCGTGCAGACGTGGATCGTCCCACTGAGGAGGCTCGTCACGCATGTCTGAGCAACAGATCACCGTGCGCCGCCGGCAGGACCGGCAGGGCGCGAACGGGGCCGCCGCCGTCGCGCACCCGAACATCGCGCTGATCAAGTACTGGGGGAAGCGCGACGAGCGCCTCTTCCTGCCGTGGACCAGCAGTCTGTCGATGACTCTTGACGTCTTCCCCACGACCACCCGGGTCCACCTCGACGCCGAGGCTTCGGACGACGAGGTGACCTTCAACGGCGTACCCGCGGCGGGCGAGGAGCGGCGGCGCATCGCCGGGTTCCTCGACCTGGTGCGCCGGCGGGCCGGGCTCACGCACCGGGCCGTCGTCGACACCCGCAACACCGTACCCACCGGGGCGGGCCTGGCGTCCTCCGCCAGCGGCTTCGCCGCGCTCGCCGTCGCCGCCGCCGCCGCGTACGGACTGGACCTCGACGGAACCGGTCTCTCCCGCCTGGCCCGCCGCGGTTCCGGCTCGGCCTCGCGGTCGATCTTCGGCGGCTTCGCCGTCTGGAACGCCGGCAACCCCACGGCGCCGCCCGCGGAGGCCGACCTCAGCTCCTACGCCGAGCCGGTACGGACGGGCGACCTCGACCCCGCACTGGTCATCGCGGTGGTCAACGCCGGCCCCAAGGAGGTGTCCAGCCGCGCGGCGATGCGCCGCACCGTCGAGACCTCGCCCCTGTTCGAGCCGTGGGCCGCGTCGAGCCGGGACGACTTGACCGAGATGAGGGCGGCGCTCCTGCGCGGCGACCTCGACGCGGTGGGTGAGATCGCTGAGCGCAACTCGCTCGGCATGCACGCGACCATGCTGGGCGCGCGCCCCGCGGTGCGCTACCTCGCGCCCGCCTCGCTCACCGTCCTCGACGGCGTGCTGGGGCTGCGGCGCGACGGCATACCGGCCTACGCGACCATGGACGCCGGACCGAACGTCAAGGTGCTCTGCCGTCGTACGGACGCCGACCGGGTCGCCGAGGCCGTGCGCGACGCTGCCGCGGGCGGCACCGTGCACATCGCCGGGCCCGGACGGGGCGCCCGCCTGGTGGACGCGGGCGGACGATGACCTCCGCGCGAACGGTCGTCCGCAGTGCGCCCGGCAAGCTGTTCGTCACGGGCGAGTACGCGGTGGTGGAGCCCGGTACCCCGGCCGTCCTGGTGGCCGTGGACCGGGAGATCACCGCCACGGTGACCCTCTCCGAAACGGCCGACGTCGTGATCTCCTCCGATCTCGTCCCCCGGGCGGTGAACTGGCGATGGCTCGACGGCCGGCTCCACGCTCCCGGCACGGAGAACGGGGAAGCCGACGGACCCGGCGCGCGGGGCGCACTGACGCACGTGGTGGCCGCGGTCGAGACCGTGGGACGACTGCTGGCCGAACGCGGCCTGCCCATGCCCGGGCTGGACCTCTCGATCGGCAGCCGGCTGCATGACAACGGCCGCAAGTACGGCCTGGGGTCGAGCGGCGCGGTGACCGTGGCCACGATCGACGCCGTCACGTCCCTGTGCGGACTGGACCTCTCACCCGACGCCCGGTACCGCCTGGCCGTGATCTCCTCGGTCGGGATCGACCCCGTGGGCTCCGGCGGTGACCTCGCCGCCAGTACCTGGGGCGGCTGGATCGCGTACCAGGCACCCGACCGGGCCTTCGTGCTCGACCTCACCCGCCGGTACGGCGTCGAGGAGGCGTTGCGCACGCCCTGGCCGGGCCACTCGGTCCGGAGGCTTCCGGCCCCGCGCGGCCTCGCCCTCGAAGTCGGCTGGACCGGCAACCCGGCCTCCACCGCCTCGCTCGTGTCCGGTCTGCACCGCCGGATCTGGCGCGGCACCGCGTCGCACCGCGCGTTCGTGGAGACCTCCACCGACTTCGTACGCGCCTCGATCACCGCCCTCGAGGCCGGCGACGACCGAAGCCTGCTGTACCAGATCCGCCGTGCCCGGCGGGAGTTGGCCCGCCTCGACGACGAAGTCGGGCTCGGCATCTTCACACCCGAGCTGACGGCCCTGTGCACGGTCGCCGAAACCGTCGGCGGTGCCGCCAAGCCGTCGGGCGCTGGCGGCGGCGACTGCGGCATCGCGCTGCTCGATGCCGAGGCCGTGCACGACATCTCACATGTACGGCAGCGGTGGGCCGCGGCCGGGGTGCTGCCCCTGCCCGTCCGGCCCGCCCCGGAAGGGACCGAGAAATGAGCGCTCAGCGCAAGGACGACCACGTCCGGCTCGCCATCGAGCAGCAGGACACCCGCAGCGGGATCAACCAGTTCGACGAGGTGTCCTTCGTCCATCACGCCCTGGCCGGCATCGACCGGCCGCAGGTGTCCCTGGACACGACCTTCGCCGGGATCTCCTGGCAGGTGCCGCTCTACATCAACGCGATGACCGGCGGGACCGCCAGGACCGGCGCCATCAACCGAGGCCTGGCGATAGCGGCCCGCGAGACCGGGGTACCCATCGCGTCGGGCTCGGTGCACGCCTACTTGAAGGACCCGACGTGCGCCGACACCTTCCGCGTCCTGCGCCAGGAGAACCCCCACGGTTTCGTCATGGCGAACGTCAACGCGACGGCAACGGTCGACGACACCCGGCGTGCCCTCGATCTGCTGGAGGCCGACGCCCTGCAGATCCACGTCAACACGGCGCAGGAAACGGCCATGCCGGAAGGCGACCGGTCCTTCGGGTCCTGGGTCCCGCAGATCGAGAAGATCGCGGCGGCCGTTGACGTACCCGTGGTCGTCAAGGAGGTCGGCAACGGCCTGAGCCGGGAAACTGTCCTGCTGCTGCGACGACTGGGGGTCCGCGCGGCGGACGTCGGCGGCCGGGGCGGCACCGACTTCGCCCGGATCGAGAACGGCCGGCGACCGCTCGGCGACTACGCGTTCCTCCACGACTGGGGCCAGTCCACCGCCGCCTGTCTCCTGGACGCTCAGAGCGCCGGTCTTCCCGTGCTCGCCTCCGGCGGCGTCCGCCATCCCCTCGACGTCGCCCGCGCCCTGGCCCTGGGCGCCTCCGGCGTCGGGGCGTCCGGAGTGTTCCTGCGCACCCTGCTCGACGGCGGTCCCGAGGCGCTGATCGAGCAGCTCACGAACTGGCTGGACCAGCTCGCGGCCCTCCAGACCATGCTCGGCGCGCGCACTCCCGCGGACCTCGCGAGCAACGACCTGATCATCCACGGCACCCTCCGTTCCTTCTGCGCCGACCGGGGCATCGACACGGGGCGACTCGCCCGGCGTTCCCGATCGGCCGACACCCTTCACAACGCGACAGGAAAAGCACAGTGACCGACACACACGCCATTGCCAGGGTCCCCATGAAGTGGGTCGGACCCCTTCGAGTCTCCGGGAACGTCGCCACCACCGAGACCCACGTTCCCCTCGCCACCTACGAGACACCGCTGTGGCCCTCCGTGGGCCGCGGCGCGAAGGTGTCCATGCTCACCGAGCAGGGCATCGTCGCCACCCTCGTCGACGAGCGCATGACCCGCTCGGTGCTCGTCGAGGCGACCGACGCCCAGACCGCGTACACGGCCGCCCGCGCCATCGAGGCGCGGATCGAGGAACTGCGCGCCGTGGTCCGCGGCTGCAGCCGGTTCGCCGAGCTGCTCACCGTCCGGCACGAGATCGCGGGCAACCTGCTGTTCATCCGGTTCGAGTTCAGCACCGGCGACGCCTCCGGCCACAACATGGCCACGCTCGCCTCCGACAACCTGCTGACGCACCTGCTGCGGACCGTTCCGGGAATCTCCTACGGATCGATCTCCGGGAACTACTGCACGGACAAGAAGGCGACCGCGATCAACGGCATCCTCGGCCGCGGGAAGAACGTGGTCACGGAACTGCTCGTCCCGCGCGACGTGGTGGAAGGCGTCCTGCACACCACTGCCGCCAGGATCGTCCAGCTGAACATCCGCAAGAACCTGCTCGGGACCCTGCTGGCCGGCGGCATCCGCTCGGCCAACGCCCACTACGCCAACATGCTGCTCGGCTTCTACCTGGCCACCGGCCAGGACGCGGCCAACATCGTCGAGGGCTCCCAGGGCGTCACCCTGGCCGAGGACCGCGACGGTGACCTCTACTTCTCCTGCAATCTGCCCAACCTGATCGTCGGCACCGTGGGCAACGGCAAGGGCCTGGAGTTCGTGGAGACGAACCTGACCCGCCTCGGCTGCCGCGTGGACCGCGCCCCCGGCGAGAACGCGCGCCGGCTCGCCGTCATCGCGGCGGCGACGGTCCTCTGCGGCGAGCTCTCGCTGCTCGCGGCGCAGACCAACCCGGGTGAACTCATGCGCGCACACGTCGAACTGGAGCGCGACGACAAGACGGCAAAGGTCGGTGCCTGAACATGTCCAACGCCGCTTCCTTCGGAATCCACGACCTGTCCTTCGCGACGACCGAATACGTCCTGTCGCACGCGGCACTCGCCGAGTACAACGGCACGGAGATCGGCAAGTACCACATAGGCATCGGCCAGCGGTCGATGAGCGTGTGCGCCGCGGACGAGGACATCGTGACCCTGGGGGCCGCCGCCGCGGCCCCGATCATCGCCCGGCACGGTTCCGAACGGATCCGGACGGTGGTCTTCGCGACGGAATCCTCGATCGACCAGGCGAAGTCCGCCGGCATCTACGTGCATTCACTGCTCGGCCTGCGATCGGCCTGCCGCGTCGTCGAACTGAAGCAGGCCTGCTACGGAGCCACGGCCGCCCTGCAGTTCGCCATCGGACTCGTACGACGCGACCCCGACCAGCAGGTCCTGGTGATCGCGAGCGACGTCTCCAAGTACGAACTGGACAGCCCCGGCGAGGCGACCCAGGGTGCCGCCGCGGTGGCGATGCTGGTCAGCGCCGACCCCGCCCTGGTCCGCATCGAGAACGCCTCGGGCCTGTTCACCGCCGACGTGATGGACTTCTGGCGGCCGAACTACCGCACCACCGCCCTCGTCGACGGGCAGGAATCCGTCGAAGCGTACCTGCAGGCGGTCGCGGGCAGCTGGAAGGACTACGGCGAGCAGGGCGGGCGCACACTCGACGAGTTCGCCGCGTTCTGCTACCACCAGCCGTTCACGAAGATGGCCTACAAGGCGCACCGCCACCTGCTCAACCACGCGGGCCGCAGCGCCGACCAGGCCGACATCGAGCACGCCATCGGGCGGACCGTGGCCTACAACACCTCCATCGGCAACAGCTACACCGCCTCGGTGTACCTCGCTCTCGCCGCGCTGCTCGACCAGGCGGACGACCTGACCGACCGGCCCATCGGCTTCCTCAGCTACGGTTCCGGCAGCGTCGCGGAGTTCTTCGCGGGCACGGCCGTCCCCGGCTACCGCGAACACCTGCGGACCGCAGCGAACCTGGCGGCGGTGGCCAGGCGCGAGCCGGTCGACCACGCCCGCTACCGCGAGCTGCACGAGTGGTCCTTCCCGGCCGACGGAGGGGACCACCCCACCCCGCAGCAGACCACCGGGCCCTTCCGGCTGGCCGGCGTCAGCGGTCACAAGCGCATCTACCAGGCGCGCTAGCACACCTGCGATCCCGAACACCTGCGGTCCCATGCGTGCGGGGGCAGCCTCCGCGGCTGCTCCCGCACGCGCCCGCCACGGCCGCAGGCCAGTTCTACACACACCGTTCTCCATCCATTTGAGGGGAGGGCAGCCGCATGACCGACGTCAGGATTCTCGGTACGGGTGCCTATGTGCCGGAGCGAATCGTGTCCAATGACGAGGCCGCGGCGGCGGCGGGGGTCGACGACGCGTGGATCACCGACAGGACCGGCATCCGGGAACGGCGATGGGCTGCCGACGGCCAGGCCACCTCGGACCTGGCCACCGCCGCGGGGCGTGCCGCGCTGAGGTCGGCCGGCATCTCCGCCGAGGAGCTGTCCGTGATCGTGGTCGCCACGTCCACACCCGACCGGCCGCAACCGCCCACCGCCGCCTACGTCCAGCAGCGGCTCGGCGCGAGCGGCGCGGCCGCGTTCGACGTCAACGCGGTCTGCTCCGGCGCGGTGTTCGCGCTCTCCGCGGCCGAGGGCGTACTCGCCCGCACCGGCGGCCATGCGCTGGTCATCGGTGCGGACCTGTACTCCCGCATCCTGAACCGGGCCGACCGCAGGACCGTGATCCTGTTCGGGGACGGCGCCGGAGCCGTGGTCCTGGGGGCGCCGGTCGACCACGGACCACGTGTCCGGCACCTCTCACTGCACTCGTTCGGCGAACTGTCGGGGCTCATCGAGGTGCCCGCCGGCGGCAGCCGCATGCCGGTGGACCGGACGGTCCTCGACGCAGGGCTCCAGTACTTCGCGATGGACGGGCGAGGCGTGCGGAACTTCGTCGGTGACCACCTGCCGCAGCTGGTCAAGGGATTCCTGCACGAATGCGGTGTCGCGCCCGACGACATCGACCACTTCGTACCGCACCAGGCCAACGGCACCATGCTGGACAGCGTCTTCGCCGACCTGGCACTGCCTCGCGCGACCATGCACCGCACCCTGACGCACTACGCCAACACGGGGGCCGCTTCCATCCCGATCACCCTGGACGCGGCCGCCCGCGCCGGCGCCTTCACCCCCGGCGACCTGATCCTCCTGGCCGGCTTCGGCGGCGGTATGTCGGCGGGATTCGCGCTGGTCGAGTGGTGAGAAGGTCCGGGCGAAGCTCGCGGCGCCGTAGTCGATTCCGCAGACGCCGCCGATCAGACCGAGCAGGTTGAGCCAGCCGACCAGCCAGCCCCACCGCGGGCCACCGAGCTGGTGCGCCATGAAGTACAGGCCTCCGCTCGTCGGGTAGGCCGAGGTCACCTCGGCGAGCGCCAGGCCGACGAAGAGGACCATCGCCCCGACGCCGATCCAGCCCCAGAACATCACCGCCGGACCGCCGGTGGTCAGGCCGAACGCGAACATCGTCATGCAGCCGGACAGGATGCTGATGACGGAGAACGAGCTGGCGAAATTGCCGAACTCGCCCATTCGCCTGCTCAGTTTGGGCTCGTACCCGAGCTGGCGCAGCCGTTCCTCGTCGGACAGCTCAGGGGCGTGGACGGGGGACATCGAGGTCGACCTCCGTGGGGAGATGATGGGCAGGGGCGGGGTCGTCAGACCAGGGCGGTCGCCCGGCCGGCGAAGGCCTGCTGGCGCGCGGTCAGCAGCAGGTCCTCCGCCTTGTCCGGCGAGTCGGCGACCAGGCTCCACGGGGCCCTGGAAGCGAACTGTCCGAGCGCGGCGAAGAGCTCAGCGGCAGCGTCCATCTGGGCCGACGCCCACAGGGCGTGGGCGAGGTAGTTGAGATCGGCGACCGGCCATGATCCGGGCACCGAGGCGGACCAGCTCTCGTAGGCGCGCAGAGCACGGGAGAAGTGCGGCTCCCGCAGCCACTGCCGGAGCACCACCGCGTTCCGCCTGGGCTCGTTGCGGTAGTGCTCGACCGACAAGTACAGCGGCAGAGCGGCAAGCGGCGAGCCGGCCGGAGCCTTCGACACGGCGAGGGGAACGAAGTCGGAAGCCGCCGGCCGGTAGACCCGGAGCCAGTAGCGGAGCATGCGGTGATGAGCCTCCCGGGTGCCCGGATCGCGCATGAGCGCCTCGCCGAGCAGCCCCCACGGGCCGAGCGGCAGCATCGGGTCCGACGAGCGATGCCGGTGCTCAGGGCGGCTCTTGGCACGGTCCAGCACTGCCAGGGCGAGCAGGCACACCCACGGCACGGGGTCCGAGCGCACCGCCTCGGCGGCGGCCCAGCGCTCGCCGCAGCCTGTTCAGCCCGGCCCTGGTCGAACTCCTCGGCCCGTCCCGGCGCGCCGAGGACGAGATCACCGATCGGCACCGCGACATCGCCCGCGCCCTCCAGCACCTCCTGGAGCAGCTGGTCGGCTCCTACCTCGCCTTCGCCCAGCGCCTCGCACCGAAACGATCGCTCTGCCTGGCCGGCGGCGTCGCACTCAACTGCGTCGCCAACGCCACCGTGATCGCCTCGGGCCGGTTCGACCGGATCTTCATCCAGCCCGCCGCAGGCGACGCCGGCACCTCCGTCGGCGCGGCGCTGGCCGCAGCGGCCGGCCCGGCCCGGCACCCGCTTCGGCATGCCTTCCTCGGCCCGGCCTACGACGAGGGGACCATCCGCTCGGCGCTGAGCCGTATCCCCGTCGGCCGGTACCAGGTGCGGCGCACAGCCGAGCCGCACCGGGACGCCGCGCGGCTGCTGAGAGCGGAGAAGGTGATCGGCTGGTTCCAGGGCGTGCGTGGTGACGAACGAAGGCGCGTACCAGGAGTCGAAGCACCTGCACGTGCACGTCCTCTTCCGCGGCAGCCTCCCGGAGGGCCTGGCCTGAGCTCGGGCGGCTCAGCGGGCGTGCCGGCCGCGCGGGCGGGCGAGAGCGATCGTCCTGGTTGCGATGTCCCGCGCCGTGCGGCGGACGGCCTCGGGGTCGGGACAGCGGCGGGCGCCGCCGAGTGCGGGCAGCAGCTGCTCGCAGGCGCGCAGGAGGGGCGTTCCGTCGGCCATCTCCTCGTCGTCGACGACGACGCAGGTGGCTCGCCCCGCGTACGCCTTCGCGTTCTCGAGCTGGTCGCCGCGGCTGACGGAGGCTGGCAGCGGGATGAGCACGGCAGGCTTGGACAGGGCCCCCAGCTCGGTGCTCGACGTGTGCGCGGGCAGCGGCAGCACCGGAGTCGCCGCCCTGCTGGAGGGCCGAAACCGCATCGGCGTGGAGGTCACCCCGCACTACGCCGGCATCGCCGAGCTGCGCCTCGCGGAGACCGAGCGGCAGATCGCCGAGGGCGCGACCGACCCCGAGTCCGCGGACGAGGAACAGGCCGGAGCCTGATCACCGGCAGCCGGGCCGCTCCCACCGGGGCGGCCCGGCCGGCCCCAGCCCGAAGGAGACCTCCTGGGCACCCCCGCCTCCGACCTCGAAGTGGTGGTTACAGCAGGCCACTTGGCCGGACCGGGCGACGCCGAGGCAGTCCTCGCCCAGTTCCTCGAAACGCCCCCACCTGGGGCCGCTACAGCCCGGGGCAGGACATCACCGTCGCCCTGCACGAGTCCTTCCTTGCCGCGATCGAACTCGACCACGCCACCACCGGGCCCCGCTGGACCATCGCCGCGTACGCCTCGCCCGTCGGCGAGCGGGCCTGGAGCGCCACCTTCTGTACCTGATCGAGGTCGTGACTGCAATGGCCGAGCGCCTGTCCCATGCCCTGACCGCGACCTCCGAGGCGGTATGCGACGACCTGCTGTGGGGGCGCCAGTCACTGGACAACACCATCGTGGCCGATCTGGAAGCCGCCGACGAGACGTGGCAACGGGAGACCGCCCCCGTCTCCGGCGTCTACAGCTACACCCGCCCCGGCAGCTGCTCCGATACCAGCGGGGAGCATGTTTTGAGCCATCGGGTTCGTCGCCACGCTTTGGACCACCGAGCCCCCGTGCTGCAGGCTCGTGCTGACGCGGCCCTGGTCGGGTTCCCGTCGCGGCCTCGGCCTCCGGTGCCGCGACGTCGTCCTCGGCAGCTGCCCCCTGCTCCTCCGGAAGTCCGAGCCTCCCGGTGGGCTTGGTCAGCCCGGAGACCAGCGTGAGACCTCTCCCGTCCGTCCTGCTGATCGGCCGGGTTGTCCTGGGCCGGGCGCCCTGCAAACGACCGTCATCCGGGACGGCAAGTGGGTGGCCATCACGGCCGGCCACAACGTGGATGCGGTCGAGGCGCCGGTGTACCAGCCCTCCTGGGTGGCGTCGAAGCACCGCGATGATGTGCACGTCATCGGACGGGTCGGCGGGAGGCCGCGCTGGGCCGAGCGCCGGAACCTGGCGGAGTACTTGAACCGGCGCGAGGACCTGCTGTGCGACTTCGCACGGATGCTCGCGGTGATGGGGGAGACGACCTCGACCATTCCGGGCGTCCATGAGGAAGCCGTTCCGCTCAGGACGCGAGCCGCGAAGCTCGGGGAGAACGTGAGCTGGCTCGGCATGAGCACTGTCCGCCTGGTGCACCTGGAGCAGGCTCACCAGGTCGGCGTAGGAGCGGAGTTCGGGCAGTTCGGTGTACGCGATGCCGAGGTCGAGGCAGTCCTGGTTGGGGGCGATGTTCCAGCCGAGCAGCTCAGTGCCGAAGCCGGCGGCGATCGGCCGTCCCAGTCGGCCCAGAGAGTGTCGACCCTTCGCTCCCAGGCGCCCGGGGCTTCGCTGGTTCCTATACGACGAACGTTGCGCGGTCCTCCTTCTCGGTCGGGTCGAGTCCTCGGTCTGGGTGGTAGGCGCCGTGCCAGAGCAGGAGGTCGCCGATCACCGGTTCGGCGAGTCCGGCGGCGAGCGCTGCCTTGGCTTCGTGGCGGGGGAGCGAGGCGGTGTGGGGTTGCAGCCGGCGCAAGGGTTCGGGGCCGGTCGGGTAGGGGGACCGCAGGGCGGCGACATCGGCCTCGATGACGTCCCTGTCAGCTTCGTCTCGGATGACGACGACGGGTTGGCTGTACTCGTCGTTGATCATCCGAAAGGCCTTGTCGACGTCGGGGAACTCCAGCTGCGTGCGCAGGTCGTCGATGTCGCCGCCCATGGTGGCGGGGCTGCTGCCGTGGAGGCTGTAGCGGAGCTGGTAGTAGCGGTTGAGCGCGTCGAGGTCGTCGGGGTCCGCGAGGCCGGGGCCGATGTGCGTGGCGGTGGCCTTGAGAGCGGCCTCGTAGATGTTGTCGCGGGGCTGGCCGGCGTCGTGGACCTGGAAGACGACGACGGTGCCCTCCGGTAGCCGGCCGTCGCGGTTGCAGCGGCCGGCGGCCTGCTGAAGGGATTCAGCGGGGGCCCAGGCGCGGAAGACGCGGGGGAAGTCGAGGTCGACGCCGGCCTCGATGAGCTGGGTCGACACCACGTGGACGTCGCCGCCGTCCTTGAGCATGTCCCGGATTCGCTCGATGGTCGAGCGCCGGTGTCCGGCGGTCATCCGCGTCGAGAGGTGGAGCACCGGGGTGGGAGCCTGCTCCGCCAGGAGGCTGTGAAGGCGTGCCGCGTCCTTGGTGGTGTTCACCACGGTGAGTGTCTGGTGGCCGCTGTCGTGGGCGATTTCCTCAGCCATTGATTCCCAGGTGACGTGCGGGCCGTGGCGCCAGTCGTAGGTGACGCGGCGCAGTGCGGTGAACAGGTCGGCGGGGTCGTCGACGAGTTGGTGGCGGGGGAGGCCGTGGAGCTGGCTGAGGGACCAGAAGTCCGGCTGGGTCGCGGAGACGAGGACGACGGTGGCGCCGAAGCGCTCGACGAGTCCGCGCAGGGCACTGAGGATCGGGACCAGGAGGTGGTCCGGGAGGGCCTGGACCTCGTCCAGGACGATGACCGATTTCGCCAGGCGGTGGAGCTTGCGCATGGCGGCGGGCTTGTGGGAGAAGAGCGATTCGAAGAGCTGGACGGTGGTGGTCACGATGAAGGGGGCGTCCCAGTTCTCGGCGGCTGTGCGCGCTCGGCCGGTGTCCGGGGCGTCCAGGTCCACGGAGCTGTGGTGCTCCAGCACGGCCGGGGGGAGAGCGGGGTCGTCGGGGTCGAGGAGGTCCCGGTAGATCTGGGCGTTCTGCTGGGTGATGCTCACGTAGGGAACGGCGACCACGACCCGCCGAAGGCCGTGCGCGGCTGCATGGCGCAGAGCGAATCCGGCCGAGGCGAGGGTCTTTCCGCCACCGGTCGGTACGTGCAGCACGTACATGCCGGGCGTGCCGGTGGCGGAGGTCACCGCTTGTTGGTAGATGTGCTGGCGGATGTCGTCGACCGGCGACGGAGGGCGTGCGGCGAGGGTCTGCCTACGGCGTTCCTCGAACAGATCGGCCAGGGCGGCCATGTCGGTGTCCGGGCGGAGTTGAGGAGGTAGGTCGGCGAAGTGCGCGGCGGTATCGAGGAAGTCGGCGTCGACCACGCAGCTGAACAGCATCCGCAGCAGGAGGTCCCGTGCGAGCGCGGCGTCCGGGGTCGACGGGCCCGTGAGCCACTGGGGCAGCGGTACCCTACCGGTAGGGGTGATCTCCGGAAGGACGGCGGCCACGGCGGCGATCGCTTCCTCAATCAGCCTCTGATCCTTGTGAGTTCGAGACTTCACAGCGGTGAGGAGGGTCTGCAGGTCCTGGTACCCGGGGAGCCCACCGTGATGTCCTTGCACGACAGCGGCGAACGGACGCCCGGCGTGTGACGCCGCCAGCCACGCGCCTGCCTCCTTGTGTGGAACACCCACCCTCCGGCCACCGGCTTCGGCGGCGTGCAAGCCGTGCTGCCAGGCGCAGGAGCCTTTGCCGACGTCGTGTACCAACGCCAGGTACCCGGCGAGCTCGCCCGCGTTGAATGCGGATCCGAACTGTCGTGCCAGGAGAGCGGATCCGCGTAGGTGATCCTCAAGGGTGTGGCGCCGGCCTGATAGGTTCCGGCTGTGCGCCCACAGCGGCGTCACATCGCTGCTTGAGTCCTCCATACCGATCAGATCTCCCATGACCGGACCCTACTGCCGTCGGCAGCCGGACGGTGGGTGGTTCGGAACCTGAAGTGTGCAGGCGACGCGCGTTTCACTCCGAAGTGAAATGTCTGGTTTAGGTGTATGTGTGTCTTTGGAATGCATGGTGATTCACCATTGGTCCGCTAGTTTGGCTGGTCAGCCAGCGTGGCGGTCGCCCTCCGGGGCGGCCGAGGATCGCAACGTGTCAGCCGCTGGATATGGTCGGCCTACAACGGCCGTGGCGGTCGCCCTCCGGGGCGGCCGAGGATCGCAACATCAGACCCTGAATCGTGCTCGGCTTGATGCGGTAGTGGCGGTCGCCCTCCGGGGCGGCCGAGGATCGCAACGATCGCAGACAGCGCGGCGGACAGCCGGCGCCCGTGTGGCGGTCGCCCTTCGGGGCGGCCGAGGATCGCAACACCCGGGTGACGAGGTGCTCCATCCAGCGCGAGGTGGTGGCGGTCGCCCTCCGGGGCGGCCGAGGATCGCAACGTGAAGGCCTCCTCGTCGGCCCGGGCGGTCTCGGCGTGGCGGTCGCCCTCCGGGGCGGCCGAGGATCGCAACCGGCTCCAACACCGCTGCCCTGTGCCCGATTTCGTGGTGGCGGTCGCCCCCCGGGGCGGCCGAGGATCGCAACGCCGCCGCGGTCGCCGACCTCGACCCCACCGACGCGTGGCGGTCGCCCCCCGGGGCGGCCGAGGATCGCAACTGGCCGAGCGGGGGCAGCTGGCCCTCGGTCTCGATGTGGCGGTCGCCCCCTTGGGCAGCCGAGGATCGCAACAGCAACCTGTACCACGTGAGCGCCAAGGGGTGGCGGTGGCGGTCGCCCCCCGGGGCGGCCGAGGATCGCAACAGGTCTGCGACGGCGACGTGGTGCTCGACGTCGGCGTGGCGGTCGCCCCCCGGGGCGGCCGAGGATCGCAACACCGAAGGCCCGGGCATCGACTGGACCCCGGCGAGGTGGCGGTCGCCCCAGGGCGGCCGAGGACTACAACGCTCCGGCCGAGCGCGGCGATTCTGCTTCTCGTGCCAGTGACGGTTGTTCTTCGGGGTGGCAGGGCCGTAACCGTTCTGTTCACAAGACAGTCCTTTGCGGCGGTGGTGAAAGGTGCTGTCCGGCGAGGGTGGAGGAGCACAATCAGAGGCGGCAGGGAAAGCGGTGCCACCGTTCACGTGAAAGGCACCCTGGGGTAGTGGTCCACCTGGGGCTGTCAGGTGGCGCCCGCCGATGCGGAATGATCAATTCGCGCAGTGTTTCGGTCAAGTTCGATCTTTTCTTGACTTTGCCCTGGGGCTGGCCGTGTGTCGCGTCATCGTGTTGGCGATTGTGTGGCCGAAGTTGCGCAAGTTCGTTCAGTCGCAATCCTGTTGGCCGATGAGTGATCCCGATGAATGTCGGAGGTGCCGTCTATGGTCGCCGTGATGCTGCGGGCACTGACGTTGCATCACATCTGGTGCTTGAAGGGATGATCGAGGTGGCTCGGACGGGGAGCGTGATGGACGAGGGACGAAGCCTTGCGCGGCGACGCGGAAACCAGGGATGGGTGTTTCCGGACCTGGTGGTGGAGGTGTGGGGGCCTCTTGCGTGTTTCACCAGGCCGGAGTTGAAGTCGGAACGTGTCAGCTATCCGGTGATGACGCCGTCCGCCGCAGCGGGTGTTCTGGAGGCGATCTACTGGAAACCCGAGTTTCGCTACGTGGTCCGGGCGATCGAGGTGTTGAAGCCGATCCGGTGGATGCAGGTGCGCCGCAACGAGGTGAAGTCGATTGTCACCGCGAAGAAGGTGCAGGAACTTCAGACGACCCCCGGGGCCCGCTATGACGTCGAGGAGGACCGGGACCAGCGGAACACGATGGCGCTGACGGATGTGGCGTACCGGATCCGCGCGCAGATCGTCGTGGCCGGACACGCCGGCGCGCCGGAGCAGAAGTTCCGGGAGCAGCTGCGCCGCCGGGTGGACCGTGGTGCCTGCTTCTCCCAGCCGTTCCTGGGGTGCAGGGAGTTCAGCGCGTCCTTCGGCCCGGCCTCGCAGGCGCCGGTACTGGTCGAGCGGAGCGAGGAACTCGGTGTGATGTTGCACTCGATCGCCTACACGCCGAAGGGCGAGCGCTACCGGTGGTTCCGGGCGAGGCTGGAGCGCGGAGTGATGGACGTGCCGGACAAGCCGCTGTCCGCCGGGTCGGTCGCGATGCCGTCTGCGCCCTGGCGCGCCGACGGCGAGGAGTGAGCCGGTGCTGTTGCAGCGTTTGACCGAACAAGCCGCGCGGATGGCGGACCTGCCACCCGAGTTCTACCGGCGCCGACAGATCGACTGGGCGCTGGTGATCACCTCGGACGGCGCCGGCCCGTCACTGTCCGCCCGGCGGCCACCGGCCAAGTCGCGCGGCCGGGCGGTGATCGAGCCGGTGCCCTACGTGCAGCGCTCCGGCACGAAGGTGCCGCCGTTCCTCCTGGTGGACACCGCGGAGTTCGTCCTCGCACGCGCGCGGGGCACCACCGAACCGGACGGCCCCAGCGACAAGGACGTGGCCGAGGCCGCGCGCCGGCACGCCGAGTACCTCGGCCTGCTGCGCCGCTGGGCCGCCGAAGCACCCGACGACGCCGCGGCACGCCGACTGCTCGACGTCCTCACCCACAGCATCGCCGCGATCGACATTCCGCCGGAACTGGACGCCCGGCACACGGTCGCCGTCGTGGTGGACGGCCAGTGGCTGCACGAACGGGCCTCGGTGCGCGAGTTGTGGGCGCGCATCGTCCGCGAGCGCAAGGGATCCGGGGACGCCGAGCAGGAACTGTGCCTGGTCTGCGGTCAGCCGGGTGACCTGCTGTCGACGATCCCCGAACCGGTGAAGAAGGGCGCCGTCCCCTCGACCGGCGGCACCAACGAGGCCCAGCTGGTCAGCATCAACTCACCGGCACAGGGCCGCGGCGGCATCACCAAGCTCGTCAACACCCCCGTGTGCGACCGGTGCGGAAGCCGCGCCATGGCCACGCTCAACCGCCTGCTGACCACCGACAGCCACCGCCGATCACTCCCCGACGGCGTCCTCCTGTGGTGGACACGCGAACCCCTGGAGCAGCCCCTCATCGAACTCATCGACGACAGCAGCCCCGACCCCGCCGCCATCGCCCACCTCATCGACACCCTCCACCGCAACCCCGACCCCGCCACCGCCACCCGCCTCGACACCAACGACTTCTACGCCCTCACCCTGGGCCTCAACAACGCCCGCACCGTCGTACGGGAATGGCTCGACGTCCCCCTCGACACCGTCAAAGCCAACCTCGGAGCCTGGTTCGAAGACCACGGCGTCTTCGACGGCTGGCGTGCCACCACCCGCTACCTCCCCCTGTGGCACCTCGCACTCGCCGCCGGCCGCCACAACGGCACCCAGTACGTCAAGGGCACCGCACCCCACGGCATCGAACGCGAACTCCTCCATGCCGCCCTGCGCCGCACCCCACCCCCCGCACGCCTCCTCCCACACCTCCTCCAACGCATCCGCGCCGACCACCACCTCGACGCCCCGCGCACCGCCCTGCTGCGCCTGGCCCTCGCCCGCTCCCACGACCGAACGGACCGCCCGATGCCACGCCTCGACCCCGACAGCACCGACCCCGCCTACCTGTGCGGGCGCGCGTTCGCCGTCCTCGAAGCCATCCAGCAGGCAGCCCTGCCGGACGTGAAGGCCACCATCGGCGACAAGTTCTTCGGCACCGCGATGACGGCCCCGTCCGCGGTCCTGGCAAACCTGCGCCGAGGCGCCAACGCCCACCTCAAGCGGCTTCGCCGTGACAAGAAGGCCGCATACCTCGCGCTGGACGCACGGCTGTCGCAGGCATTCGCCGCGTTCACCGATGACCTGCCCACCCACCTGTCACCCCGCGAGCAGGCCCGCTTCGTCATCGGCTACGAACAGCAGCGCACGGCCGACAACCACGCCCGCGCGGCAGCCAAGGCCGCGAAAGCCGCTCAGACGACCGGCGGCGGCGTCGACCAGACGCCGTGACAACACCCCCGAACCCGACACCCCGCCGACACCCCCAGGAGTACCCCGCGATGGCCGACGCCCACCTCGACCCCGCCCGCAAGCACGACTTCGTGTTCCTGATCGAGGCCACCGACAGCAACCCCAACGGCGACCCCGACGCCGGCGGAAGCCCCCGCACCGACCCCGTCTCCGGCCAGGGCCTCATCACCGACGTCGCCATCAAGCGCAAGATCCGCAACACCGTCGCCCTGCTCAACCAGCACAACCCCAAGCCCGGCTACGACATCTACGTCGAAGCCGGCGTCGCCCTCAACAGCCAGCACGAACGCGCCTACACCGCCCTCGGCGCCAAAACCCAGCAAGCCGACGCACGCACCTGGATGTGCCAGACCTTCTACGACGTCCGCATGTTCGGCGCCGTCATGAGCACCGGCAAGAAGCCCGCCGGCCGCGTCCAAGGCCCCCTGCAACTCACCTTCTCCCGCTCCATCGACCCGATCACCCCCCTGGAGATCGGCATCACCCGCGTCACCCCCACGAAGCAGGAAGACGTCGACGCCTTCAACAACCCCACCGACGACAAGAAGGGCAAGGAGACCGAGATGGGCACCAAGCACATCGTCCCCTACGCCCTCTACCGAGGAAGCGGCCACTTCAGCGCCCCGCTCGCCGCCCGCACCGGCGTCACCAGCAACGACCTCGACATGTTCTGGCGCGCCTTCCAGATCATGTTCGAACACGACCGCGCCGCCGCACGCGGAAGCCTCGCCCTGCGCGGCCTCTACGTCTTCACCCACGACGACGCCTTCGGCCGCCAGCCCTCCCACACCCTCTTCGACCGCATCCGCATCAAGCAACTCCACGACGCCACCGCCCGCAACATCACCGACTACGGCCCCATCGACATCGACGACACCGGCCTCACCGACGCCGGCATCACCCTCACCCGCCTCATCGGATGAACCACCCCCAACCCCAGCCAGGAGACGGCGACCAACCCCAAGTCGCCCTCTCCTGGCTCGAGCACTACACCTACTGCCCCCGCCAATGCGCCCTCATCGTCCTCGAAGACGCCTTCACCGACGACGCCGCCACTACCCGAGGAACCCTCCTCCACCAACGCGTCGACACCCCAGGCAACCGAGGACGCGGCACCATCCGCACCATCCACGCGCTACCCGTCTGGCACGACGAACACGGCCTCACCGGAACCTGCGACACCGTCGAACTCCACAGCGACGGCACCATCCTGCCCATCGAACACAAATCAGGCCGCTACCACCCCGACGGCCCCGCAGACGTCCAAGCAGCAGCCCAAGCCATCTGCCTCCAACAGATGTTCGAACGACCCGTACCCCACGCCGCCATCTACTCCGCCACCGACCGCCGACGCCACACCATCGCCATCACCCCGGAACTCCACCAACGCGTCATCACCACCACCCACGCCATCCGCACCCTCCTCACGACCGGCCAACTACCGCCCCCCACAACCGACAACCGATGCCGACGCTGCTCCATGGCCACCAACTGCATGCCCACCATCCTCGCCAACACCCACCGCTACCAGGCCGCCCTCACCGCCCTCTACACCACCCCCGACGAAGAACCCACACACCCATGACCACCGAACTCCTCAACACCCTCTACGTCCAAACACAAGGCACCGACCTACGCCTCGACCAAGACTCCCTGCGCATCCACCTCCCCGACACACCAGGCCGCAAGACCCTCCCCCTACGCCGCCTCGACGCCATCGTCCTCTACGGCCACATCAACCTCTCCACCGAACTCCTCACCCGCTGCGCACAGGACGGACGCCCCGTCACCTGGATGACCCAAGGCGGCCGCTTCCAAGCACGCCTCGAAGGACCCGTACGCGGCAACGTCCTCCTGCGCCACCAACAGCACCGCACCCACACCGACCCCGACAAACGCCTCGACATCGCACGCAACACCGTCGCCGGCAAGATCCGCAACAGCCGCTGGATCCTGCTGCGCGCCGCCCGCGACGCCCAACCGGCCGCACAGCGCCGAATCCGCGAGGCAGCCGCCAAACTCGCCGAAGGACTGCCCGAGACCCAACACGCAGACTCGCTGGACACCCTGATGGGCATCGAAGGAAACGCCGCCCGGACCTACTTCGGCGCGCTCCGCGACGTCCACCGACCGGCCGACGGCATCCCCGCCTTCACACACCGAAACCGTCGCCCACCCACGGACCCGGTCAACGCCCTCCTGTCCTTCACCTACGGACTTCTGCGCAACCTCGTCCACGGCGCGATCGAGCAGATCGGACTCGACCCGTACGTCGGCTTCCTCCACGGCCTGCGCCCCGCGAAGCCGGCCCTGGCGCTCGACCTCATGGAGGAGTTCCGGCCCGTCCTGGCGGACCGCTTCGCACTGACCCTCCTCAACCGTCGTGAGCTCAAAGCCCACGACTTCGACAATCTCGCTGGCGGAGCCGTCAACCTCACCGAGGACGGCCGCAAGACCGTGCTCTCCGCCTGGCAGGAATGGAAGACCCAGACCTGGGAACACCCGATCGCAGGACGAGCGGTCCCCGCGGCACTCCTTCCCGTCGTGCAGTGCCGCATCCTCGCCCGCCACATCCGAGGCGACCTCCCCGGCTACCTGCCCTGGACGGCCGCCTGATGGACCTCCTGCTCACCTACGACGTGGACACCACCACACCGGAAGGACGCCGCAGACTCCGAAAGGTCGCCAAACTCTGCGAAGGACACGGCCTGCGAGTCCAGAAATCGGTTTTCGAGATCGTCGCCACCGACATCGACCTCCTGCACCTCTTGGACGACATCAACAAGATCATCGACATGGACACCGACAGCATCAGGATCTACCGGCTCCCACACAACGGCTTCAACGAGGTCCAGACCCTGGGAGTCGCCCAGATCCAGCCTCACCGAGAAGACCTGGTCCTGTGACAGCGGGACAGGACCTCCTTCGGAACCCCAAGCACACACACGCCACGCGGACCGCACCGAAGCACCATGTCCGAATCGGGCGGATCTGTCGGTAGACAACAATCAAGCAGCCGGTACGAAATCAGGTACTCACCCTGATCAAGTACCGTGGCGGTCGCCCCCCGGGGCGGCCGAGGATCGCAACAGCAGTAGGACGGGTGGAACCATGAGATCAACGGCGTGGCGGTCGCCCCCCGGGGCGGCCGAGGATCGCAACCTCCACCCGCCTGACCTGCGACGTTCCCCTTGAGGGGTGGCGGTCGCCCCCCGGGGCGGCCGAGGATCGCAACACGGGTACCTCCGGGGTTGGGGTCCGGCCGGGCGGGTGGCGGTCGCCCCCCGGGGCGGCCGAGGATCGCAACCCGGTGGGCACCATCAGTCCCGCCACCTGCGACGATGTGGCGGTCGCCCCCCGGGGCGGCCGAGGATCGCAACCCGTCGTACTTGAGCGGGATGCCGAGCACCTTGCTGTGGCGGTCGCCCCCTGGGGCGGCCGAGGATCGCAACCTCAACGACCAGGCCCGCTACCTGCGCGCCGACGCCGGTGGCGGTCGCCCCCCGGGGCGGCCGAGGATCGCAACCCATCCGGGAGGCGTCCAGGCCGCGCGCCTTGACGCGTGGCGGTCGCCCCCCGGGGCGGCCGAGGATCGCAACGACATCGCGCTGCGCCGCTACTGGGACACCGTCCACCGTGGCGGTCGCCCCCCGGGGCGGCCGAGGATCGCAACCTGGACGCCATGGCGAACCTCAAGGCGACCGGCGACGTGGCGGTCGCCCCCCGGGGCGGCCGAGGATCGCAACACCCTGGCCACCGCCACCGTCTACGCCTACCAGCCGGGGGCGGCCGAGGATCGCAACGCCATAGACCGTGACGCCCGTCTCGCCAACCTGCGCGTGGCGGTCGCCCCCGGGGCGGCCGAGGATCGCAACGTGGATCTGTGGCGGGGCCAGCGGCAGTCCGCCGAGGTGGCGGTCGCCCCCGGGGCGACCGAGGATCGCAACCTCCGCTTCCTGCGCGCTGAGGCCGAGCGGCTTGCCGGTGGCGGTCGCCCCCCGGGGCGGCCGAGGATCGCAACGATGTTGACGTCGCCGAATCCACCGCCGCCGCCGGCCGTGGCGGTCGCCCCCCGGGGCGGCCGAGGATCGCAACCAGTCCTCGCGCTCGGTCGAGGCGTCCGGCAGTGAGAGTGGCGGTCGCCCCCCCCGGGGCGGCCGAGGATCGCAACTACTTCCGCCTAGCGCTCGCGCTGGGCTGCACGGTGTGGCGGTCGCCCCCCGGGGCGGCCGAGGATCGCAACAAGTCCCTCGGGCTGAACGCCGACCAGATGCTGACCGGTGGCGGTCGCCCCCCCGGGGCGGCCGAGGATCGCAACAGCATCATCGACCCGCCCCAGGACATCGCCGACATCGTGGCGGTCGCCCCCCGGGGCGGCCGAGGATCGCAACCTCGTCTTCATCGGCCTGCGGGACATCACCCCGCTGGTGGCGGTCGCCCCCCCCGGGGTGGCCGAGGATCGCAACCTCGAACTTGCCGACTGCTGGGACCGCGTCCTGACCGTGGCGGTCGCCCCCCGGGCGGCCGAGGATCGCAACAGCACCGCCGGCGCCGTCAAGACCGGCGAAGTGGAAGTGGCGGTCGCCCCCCGGGGCGGCCGAGGATCGCAACGTGGAGGTGGACGAGGCCATCGACCGCATCGTCTTGTGGCGGTCGCCCCCGGGGCGGCCGAGGATCGCAACCTGAATGGCGACGAGCCGGGCCTGTCGAAGCAGGGTGGCGGTCGCCCCCCCGGGGCGGCCGAGGATCGCAACGGTGTGCGCGGGGCGATAGCCCCGGCGGAGCGGGCCGTGGCGGTCGCCCCCGGGCGGCCGAGGATCGCAACTCCGGTGCCGGCGTCGCGGAGGAGTCGCTGTTCTGGCGTGGCGTCGCCCCCCGGAACGGCCGAGGATCGCAACGCCAACTTCAAGTCTTCCCACCACGCGTGGCGGCCGGTGGCGGTCGCCTCTCGGGCGGCCGAGGATCGCAACTCCGGAGCGCTCGGCCAGGTGATCTCCACCGTGGTGGTGGCGGTCGCCCCCCGGGGGGGCCGAGGATCGCAACTTCAGCTTGAGGTGGCCCGAGGCGATACCGCCAGCCGTCGCGGTAGCCTCCGGGGCGGCCCGAGGATCGCAACCCCGCGGAGGACGGTGACGGGGCAGTCCGTCGCCCAAAGTGCTGCTCCGCCAGCCGAGAACGTTCTCACGCTAGGGCCAGCAGGCTTAGCTTCCAGTCACTGCCTACACGCACTGGAGTGCCATCCAGCACCAGTGATGCGACGTGGTAAGTGTCGGCAAGTTGGGGACGTCGTCCTGGGGTGCTGTCAGAAGTCATGGTCGTACGCGACGGTGACGGGGGCGTGGTCGCTCCACCGTTCGGCATGGGTGGCGGCGCGCTCGACGTAGGCCTCGACGGCCTTGGCGGCCAGGCCGGGGGTGGTGACCTGGAGGTCGATGCGCCAGCCGGAGTCGTTGTCGAAGGCGCGGCCGCGGTAGGACCACCAGGTGTAGGGGCCGGTGCGGTCGGGGTGGAGGGCGCGGACGACGTCGACGTAGCCGGCCTCGTCGTAGACGCGGGAGAGCCAGGCGCGTTCCTCGGGGAGGAAGCCGGCGGACTTCTGGTTGGCCTTCCAGTTCTTGAGGTCCTCGGGGCGGTGGGCGATGTTCCAGTCGCCGCAGACGACGACCTCGCGGCCGTCGGCGGCGGCGCGGGCGCGCAGGGCGGTGAGGTGGACGAGGAACTCCGCCATGAAGCGTTCCTTCTCGTCCTGGCGTTCGGTGCCGACCTCGCCGGAGGGGAGGTAGAGGCTGGCGACGGTCAGGCCGGGCAGGTCGATCTCGACGTACCGGCCGGAACGGTCGAACTCCTCCGAGCCGAATCCGATCACCGTCCGCTGCGGCTCCTGACGGGAGAGGACGGCGACGCCGGCCCGGCCCTTGGCGGAGGAGGGCGCCCAGACCGCGTGCCAGCCGTCCAGGTCCCGCAGTTCGACGGGCAGTTGCTCGGGTTCGGAGCGCACCTCCTGCAGGCAGACCACGTCCGCCTCGGTGCCGGCCAGCCATTCGACGAAGCCCTTCTTGGCCGCTGCCCGGATTCCGTTCACGTTCACACTCGTCACCACGATCACTCGGGCAGCCTACCGACTGCTCGTACCCGACCCGGACCGTGACGCGCGGGAGTGGGGTGCGCGGGGCGGGACAGGCCGCGAATCGCCTGATCGTGACAGTGGCTGACAGGACCTGTCGTGAACGCGGCATGAAGATGTGCGACAGTCCCATCAAGCCGCGCCATTGGTCTTGACCATCTCCGGACGGAACACCTAGGGTCGCTTACTGCAAGGACCTTTAATAAAGAAGGACGGATAAAGGCCCGCTCTCCCACCTGCCGCAACAGCGGGCAGCGGGCCCGGGATCCGCCCTCCTTGTCGCAGGGCGGACAACAGCAGGGTGGAGGACACGGTGGGAACGACAGGCACGGTGGGAACGACAGGGCAGCTCTCTGCGGTGCCGGAGCCGAAGTACTGGCACCTGCGCACCGTGCTGCTGCGGGCCATCGACTCGGAGTTCTCCACCGGGCAGGTGCTGCCCAACGAGCGCGAGCTCTCGGCCCGCTTCGGCGTCGCCCGGGCCACGCTGCGGCAGGCGCTCGACCAGCTGGAGCTGGAGGGCCGCCTGGTGCGCCGCCGGGGGATCGGCACCCTGATCGCCGCCCCGCGGGTCGGCGTCCCGGTCAACCGGCAGGAGGAGGGCTGGCCCGGCGCCGCGCGCAGCCAGGCCTGGCGGACGGTCGACTGCGCCACCGGCCCCGCCCCCGCGCAGCTGGCGAAGGCCCTGGGCATCGCCGAGGGCGCCACCGTGCACACCGTGCGCCGGGTCCGGCTGCTGGAGGGCCGCGCAGTGGCCACCGAGTCGCTGCACGTCCCGGCCGCCGCCCTGCCGCACCTGCCGGGCTTCCGCGCCGAGAGCGACCGCGCCCGTTCGGTGCTGCGCCAGCTGGAGCGCCTGGAGGTGGACGGCGAGTCCCGCTCGGTCGAGCTGGGCGTCGCCGAGGCCGAGCAGGCCGCCCTGCTGGAGCGCCCGCCCGGCTCGCCGGTGCTGGTGATGACCACCCAGTACGCCTCGGCCGGGCGGCTGGTGGCGCTGGCGGTCTCCACCTACCGCGCGGACACCTGCAAGCTGACCTTCGGCGAGGCCGGACTCGTCGAGGTCACCCCGGTCGCCCCGGTCGCCCCGGTCGGCGCGACGGCCGAGGTCCGTACCGCCTCCTGAACCACTCTCCGAACACCCTCAGGCCGAGGCCCGGATGCCAACTGGCGTCCGGGCCTTTGCCGTTGGCGGCGTAGCATCGGAGGCTCCGACGGCGTGAGGGGGAGGAGAAGCCGATGAGCCTGGTCGTGGAACTGTGGGCGAAGTCGGAGATACCGGACTACGGCGCGTTGTACAGGGCGGACGGAACGGCGCGGAAGGTGTTCATCGACGGACCCGACTCGCTGCGCGTGGAGCTGGGCGAGCCGTTCGAGGTCGAGGAGCCCGAGTACGCCCACGGGATCACGGTGGACGGCGACGCCGAACTGCCGGACGGGCGGGGCTACGTCTGCTGCGGCAGCGGGGCCCTGGGCGACGAGGGCTTCTTCGCCCGGCTCGACCGGGAGCGCCGGCTGCTCTGGGTGCTGACGTCGACGGAGGGCAACCCGTTCCTCCGGGTGTCCGTCGACTGGCCGTCGGCGCACTTCGTCAACGACTGGGGCACCGTCCTCACCCTCGATCTGACCGACCCGGACTACGCGCCGTGACGGCGGAGCGGTTCCGCGGCCGGCCGGTCGAGGTGATCGAGTCGGAGGGGTCCGACCCGGACACCTGGGTGTGGGAGTTCCGTGACCGTCACCTCGACCCCCGTGGGACGGTGCTCGCGGTCGTCGTGCCCGAGGGCGGGCCCTGGGAGGAGGCGGTGCTGAGCGTCCCTCCGGACGTCGACGTGCTGCCGGTCGACTTCGTCCGCTGGGCGCTCGACCTCGCGGAGCGCCGCCTGCGGGGGTAGCGACGGCTGCGAGCCGCCCCGGGCCCACCCCCGGCCCCGCGCCCGGCCCACCCCCGGCCCGCGCCTGGCCCCGCCCCCGCCCCGGACTCAGGCCCGCGGCGGGTCCACCGCGAAGAGCTGCTCCTCGACGTGGTCGAGGGCGACGCGCAGCGCGCCCATCGCCACCACCTCCGAGCCGAGCGCCGCCAGGGCGACCTCGGGCGCGCGCAGGGTGAACTGGGCGAGGCGTTCGCGCAGCGGGTCCAGGACGCCGTCGAGGCCGGCCGCCCAGCCGCCGATCACCACCAGCTGCGGGTCGATGGCCAGGACGAGCGCGGCGACGCCCTGGACGAGGCGGGTGAGGAAGCGGTCCATGGCGACCTTGGCGACCTCGTCGCCCTCCCGGGCCAGCCGCAGCACCCGGGCCACGGCGGCCTCGTCCAGCGGGTTGAGGGGCTTTCCGGTGGTGGACAGCAGGCGCTCGGGGGTGACCTCCTGGCCGAGCAGGTGCAGCGCGCCGATCTCGCCGGCCGCGCCGCCGAAGCCGCGGTGCAGCTTGCCGCCGATCAGGGAGCCGGCACCCGGGCTGAGGCCGGCCATCACGAAGACCACGTCGTCGGCGCCGACCGCCGACCCCTGCCAGTGCTCGGCGATGGCGGCCAGGTTGGCGTCGTTCTCGATCAGGACGGGGCAGCGGAAGGAGCGCCGCAGCCGGGCGCCGAGGTCGAGCCCGGTCCAGCCGGGCATCGCGGTGCCCAGCTGGACGGTGCCCTCGCGGTCCACGATGCCGGGCGTGCCGATGCCGACCGCCCACAGGTTGTCCCGGGAGATCCCGGCCTTGCGCAGCACCTCGGCGACGGCGGTGCGGACGGCGGCGAGCCGGTCCTCGGCGTCGAGGGTCTCGTCCACCGGCTTGAAGTGACTGCCCACCACCTCGCCGGTGAGGTCGGCCAGGATGACCCGGATGTCGTGCACGCCGATCTCGATGCCGAGGATGTGCCCGGCCTCGGCGCGGAAGCGGAACCAGCGGGCCGGGCGGCCGCGGCGGCCGGGGCCCGGCTGGCCGTCCTCCCGGGGCTGCTCGACCTCGGCGACCAGCCCGGTCTCGACCAGGCCCTCGATCACGCCCTCGACCGTCGGCCGGGAGAGCCCGGTCTCGCCGACGAGCTGGGTGAGGGTCACGGAGTGGCCGTTGCGCAGCGCCCGGAGCGTGACCGCCGCGTTGATCCGCCGCAGCAGCGAGGAGTCTCCTCCGGTGAGCCGATCCGCCAATGCGATGCCCTTCGCCGTTCGCGCGACTGCCCTGGCGCGCGGTGTCGAGTGCGCGGTGCCCACCGAATGGCCCGCGGGGGTGCACCCCCGGAGAACGCGGCACGGCGGCGGGGCCGCCTGCGCGAGGGCCGGAGGACATGCGGAGCCTACCCGGGGACGGGCCCGGGCGGCGAGGATCCTCGCAGCTCATCCAGGCTTCGGTATCGAAATGGTACGGATCGGGTGGCGGTGCGTGATCCGGACTTCACCGCGCGGCCACGGACGGCCCGCGCCCGCGCCGCCGGGACCGCACCGACCAGCGGGAACGGTCCGACAGCAGCGAGCCGACGCTCAGTCGGGAGCCCGCCGACAGGGCGCTGAGCACGGAGCAGACCGACCCGGCCGAGCCGACGGACAGCAGGCTGCCGGCCGAGCCGATGGAGAGCACGGAACCGGCCGAGCCGATGGAGAGCACCGAGCCCGCCGACCCGATGGAGAGCACGGAGCCGACCGAACCGATCGACAGCACCGAGTGGACGGAGGCGATCGAGTGGAGGAAGGAGCGGGAAGCGGTACGGGACGCGATACCGGACGCGATACGGGACGCCTTCGAGGAACGGGAAGCGGTCATGCCTCCGGATCGTAGTCGCGCCCGGCGAGGACGGCGCCGTCCGTCCGTGCTGCGAACAGCCGCTGCCCCAGCATATCTACGCGCGTAGTGGGCCGCTAGGGCGCCTGCCATTCGTGGCCGGACCGAGACCTCCGGGTGAGGGGCATGGGGCAGAATCGACGC
>NZ_JBEXJK010000020.1:0-44152 GCF_040609095.1 Kitasatospora sp. NPDC004799 | reverse complement strand
CTCCTACCCCCCTCCCCCCCCCCCCCCAACTCGCTGACCTACACCCCCTCCCCCCCCCGGGTTTCCCCCCCCCCCCCCCCCCCGGGGGCCTGGACCCGGGCCAGCGGACCGGCGAAGATCACCGCCAGCGCATCACAGCGTGCAGTTGATCAATTACCCAACACTTTCTGAGCCGAAGGGAAGTGCCAGACCCATGTCGACCGATGCCGCCGTCCTGGTGCGGCGACCGTCCGGTCCCGCGCTCACCGCCCGGGAGATCGCCGACGTCCTCGTCCCGGCCGCCGACCCGCGCACGGCTCCCTGGCACCACCGCGTGGGCGCCGACGGATCGCGGTTCCGGTTCCGTCTGAGCGCCGCGCCCGGTGACCTCTCCGGACCGGTGGTGGACGGAACGTCCTCGGGCGGAGAGCGCGACTACGACTGCTTCGTCCATGCCTCCATCTACCGGACGGGCGAGGGTACCGACGACAGCCTCGGCGCCCTGCGCGCGTTCTGCCGGTCACTCGTCGCCGAGCTGCACGCCGTGTGGCCGGAGGCGGAGTCGGCGTGGGAGGTCGACGAGGCCTACAGCTACCGGGGCGCTCCTCCGGGGCCGATGGAGGGCGTGGTGGCCCTGCGGCTCGCGAGCGAGGCTCTGCCCGCGGAGTCCGAGTTCTCCCTGGTGGAGGCGGCCAACCGGGCCGCCTCGGGTACCGGGCTGGTCTTCACGGAGGACGACCCCGGGCGACACGTGGTGCCGGCGGGCGAGGCGGACAACGCGGTGAGCTGGACGCTGTCCTCCCGGGCGGAGCAACTCCCCTTCGCCGCCGCAGCCCGCTCCACCGCCATCGCTCCGCTCGACGCCCGTCGGCTGGGCGAGTTCACCGAGCGCCTGCTCGCCGAGCTCGCCCGGCACACCTCTGGCGCCGACCTGGCCTGCTGGGTGAACGGCCGGCTCCACCGCTACGAGGTGGCGCTGCCCCCGCTACCCGACTGACCGGATGCGACAAGCTCAGGGCGTCAGCGATCAAGGCCCAGGGCCTCCGGAAGGCCACGGATCCAGGCGGCTCGATCCGGCTCCTCCGCGGCAAGGCACTCCAGCCCCTCGATGAACCGTCGGCGCTCCCCCGATCCACCCGCACGGGCACTCAGGGCGTCGTCGACGACGCCCTCATGCCGCACGAGGCCCGCCCGGGTTCGAGGCCGACGGCGCGGCCCGATTCACCACCCGCGCATCGCATTGCGCGCCCTCTGACGGCCATTTACCTCCCCATTACGTCGTCGGAGAAGGTATTTCGGCCAACTTGTGGCCGCACACGGTGACGCGTCCACACCAAAGCTGACACTGTACCGTCACATCTCATTCGAACCACCAGCTCTACCGGACGGCACCACCCTCGGCCGCCGCCCGGCTGACTCCGGCCATCCGAATCCGGCCGTCGCAGAAGGAGTTCAGTGTGACTCGATCCCCACGAAAGTCCACCGCCGCAGGCGCGTTGATCGCCGGCGCCGCAATGATCATGGCTGCTCTGACGCCCGGCGTCGCCGCCGCCGAGACCCCCGCCGCCGAGGCCCCCGCCGGGGCGCAGGCCTTCGCGGGCGCGCTGCCGGTGCAGCTGTCGCCCGAGCAGCGCGGCGCGTTGCTGGCCGCCGCGGACGCCTCCCTGGCGCAGACCGCACGGTCGCTGAACCTGGACGCGAAGGAGGCGCTGGTCGTCAAGGGCGTCACCAAGGACGCGGACGGCAGCGTGCACACCCGCTACGAGCGGACCTTCGACGGCCTCCCGGTGCTCGGCGGCGACCTGGTCGTCCACACCGCCCCCGACGGCTCCACCCGGGGCGTCACCAAGGCCACCGACGCGGACATCGCCGTCGACACCACCCCCAAGGAGAGCGCCGAGGCGGCGAAGGGCCTCGCGCTCGACAGCGCCGGGAGCGCGAAGGTTGCGGAGGCGGCGGCCGACGACGCCCGCAAGGTGGTCTGGGCCGCGTCCGGCACCCCGCGGCTCGCCTGGGAGACGGTGGTCACCGGCACGCAGGAGGACGGCACGCCGTCCGAACTGCACGTCATCACCGACGCCGACTCCGGCAAGAAGATCTTCGAGTACCAGGGCATCGAGACCGGCATCGGCAACAGCAAGTACTCGGGCCAGGTCACCATCGGCACCTCGGCGTCCGGCAGCGGCTTCGCGCTGACCGACAACACCCGCGGCGGCCACAGCACCTACGACCTGAACGGCACCACCGGCACCAGGACGCTGTTCACCAACCCGACCGACACCTGGGGCGACGGCACCGTCGCCAACCGGCAGACCGCCGCCGTGGACGCCGCCTACGGCGCCCAACTCACCTGGGACTACTACAAGAACGTCCACGGCCGCAACGGCATCAAGGACAACGGCGTCGGCGCCTACACCCGGGTCCACTACGGCAAGAACTACGTCAACGCGTTCTGGTCCGACAGCTGCTTCTGCATGACGTACGGCGACGGCACGGGCAACGTCAAGCCGCTGACCTCGATCGACGTCGGCGCCCACGAGATGACCCACGGCGTCACCTCCGCCACCGCCAACCTGATCTACAGCGGCGAGTCCGGCGGTCTGAACGAGGCCACCTCCGACATCATGGCCGCCGCCATCGAGTTCTGGGCCGGCAACCCCGAGGACAAGGGCGACTACCTGGTCGGCGAGAAGATCGACATCCGGGGCAACGGCACCCCGCTGCGCTACATGGACAAGCCCTCCAAGGACGGCAAGTCCCGGGACTCCTGGTCGGCCGACCTCGGCTCGGTCGACGTGCACTACTCCTCCGGCCCGGCCAACCACTGGTTCTACCTGGCCTCCGAGGGCAGCGGCGCCAAGACCGTCGACGGCGTGTCCTACGACTCCCCGACCTCCGACGGCCTGCCGGTGACGGCCATCGGCCGGGACGCGGCCGCCAAGATCTGGTACCGGGCGCTGACCACCTACATGACCTCGTCGACCAACTACGCGGCGGCCCGCACCGCGACCCTCCAGGCCGCCGCCGACCTGTACGGCAAGACCAGCGCGACGTACCAGAACACCGCCAACGCCTGGGCGGCCATCAACGTCGGCCCGCGCGTCGTCGACGGCCTCCTGCTGGACCCCGTCGCCAACCAGATCACCGCGATCGGCACCAACGCCGACCTCCGGATCGAGGCCACCAACTTCAACCCCGGCGTCGTCACCTACCACGCCACCGGCCTCCCGCTGGGCCTGACGCTCCACCCGGTCACCGGCCGCGTCACCGGCGTCCCGGCCCTCCCGGGCACGTACACCGTCACCGTCACCGCCAAGGCCTCCCACCACAGCAGCCTCGCGACGACGTTCACCTGGCGGGTCTCCCCGGGCATCTTCGCGAACACCACCCCGCTGCCGATCCCGGACGGCGGCCCGGCGGTCTTCTCCGACATCGTCGTCGACCGGAACCTGGGGCAGGCGCCGAGCGACCTCAAGGTGGCCGTGGACATCAAGCACACCTGGCGCGGCGACCTGGCCATCGACCTGGTCGGCCCGAACGGCACCGTGTACCCGCTGAAGAAGGCCAACCTCGGCGACTCGGGCGCCAACGTCCTCGAGACCTACACGGTGGACGCCTCCGCCCAGCCCTCCAACGGCACCTGGCGGCTCCGCCTGCAGGACACCTACCGCACCGACGCGGGCCAGCTCGACAACTGGAAGATCATCTTCTGACCGCACCCGCACCCGAGTACTGAGCACCGAGCACCGAGGCGAGCCGGTCGGCGACAGCACCCACGTCGCCGACCGGCTCACCTCTCACCCGTCCGGCACGGGCCGCCGCCGCATGACGGTGAGTCAGATCGGCAGGTTCCAGCCCGGTCCGTCCTCGCTTCCGATCCAGACCCGCTGCCCGGTCGCCGAGACCGTGAGGCCGAACCCCTCCTGGTGCGGCTCGCCGACCCGCTGCCAGGCTTCGACGGCATTCTCCACCTGGTCCCAGAGCCGGAGCGGGCCGCGCTGGACCACGGTCCACCCTCCCGCCGGGACGGGCATGGTGCGGGCCTGCGATCCGGTGGCCACGTCCCAGAGGATCTGGTGCCCGCCGGCGCCCATCCGTTCGGCCGAGGGCGCCGCGAGCTGGGCGACCCAACTGCCGGTCCAGGTGGTGATGACCTCGGGGTCGATCCGGGACGGGCGTTCGTCCCCGAGGAGCAGGGAAAGGCTCTGGCGCGGCGGTCGATCGTGCGGGCGGGCGATCATGAAACTCGTGCAGCCGGGCATGAACACCCCCGTTCCCTCGCCAGGGGCCGTCACGACCACGCGCACGAGCCCGAACCCGAACCCCCATCCGGACAGGGTCGCCAGGATGACGCCGCCGGGCTTCACCTGGTGCAACCAGCGGGGCGGCAGGTACCGCACCGCACAGGTGGCGATCAGCCGGTCGTACGCGTCCCCGTCGGGGTCGCCGAGCAGCCCGTCGCCGACGACCAGCCGGGGAGCGAACCCGGCCGCCCCGATCGCGGCGGCGGCACGCCGGGCCACCAGCGGGTCGTACTCAATGCTGGTCAGGTTGGTGTCCCCGAGACGGTGCGCGCCGAGGGCGGTCGAGTAACCGGTCCCCGTGCCGATCTCGAGCACCCGATGACCGGCCTCGACGCCGAGCTGCTGCCACATGCCCAGCACCAGGGAGGGCAGGGTGGAGGATGACGACGGGGTCCCGGTGGCGGTGCCCTCGGTCACGTCCTCGGGACGGACGTGACCGTCGAGCTGGGTGATCAGCGTCTCATTCGAGTACACCTGCTCCAGCCATCCGGGGTCGCTCCCGTGCACGGGACGGTAGGCGGTCGGGTTGCTGCCCGGGACAGGCACGAAGAACGATCCCACGAACAGCTCCCGCGGCACCGCCAGCGCGGCAGCCCGCCACGCCGGATCGTCCACCGCGTCGTCGCCCGTGAGGCCGTCCACCAGGGCGGCGCGCAGCTGAGCCGATGTGCTCACGAGTCGGGGCCCTTCTCCAGGAGGTCGGCGATCGCGTGGGCGATCGCCGCGGTGGTGCCGGTCCCCTGCCAGGCCCACTGCCCGTTGGGGTTGCATTCGAGGAAGTACCAGTCGCCGGCGGCGGTCACCGCGAAGTCGAACGCACCGTAGACCAGCCCCAGTTCGCCCAGGTAGGCGGCCACCGAGCGGGCAACGGGTTCCGGGACCTCGATCGGCGCGCACGTCATCAGGTCCTGCCGCTCACGCCAGTCGAGATCGGGACTGGTGATCCGGATGCCGAACAGCCGGGCCCCCACCGCGGTCACCCGGGCGTCGAACGCCTTCGGCACGGTTGCTTGGAACATGTGCGGGCAGAGGGAGACCGCGTCGGTGATCTCGGCCGGATCGACCTTCCGCACCCACACCGTCTGCGCTGTGCCGTCGGCGGCACGGAACCGGCTGTCCCACACCGGCTTGTACACGGCTCCGCCGGCCTGGCCGGCACAGAAGCGGCGCGCTTCGTCGGGGTCCGTGGTGATGACCGTGTCCGGCACCAGGAACCCGTTCCGATCGGCGGCGGCGAGTTGTGCGGGCTTGTACTCCGCGTTCCGGATGTGCCAGGGGTGGTTCACGTAGTGGGCGCTCGAAAGCGACGCGAGGACACCACCGGCGCCCCAGAACGCTTGTGCGGCAGCGAACTTGGAGGCCTGTTCGGTCGGTCCGGGCGGTGCCTCGTAGGGCGAGGGGCGGCGGACCCAGACCGACCGCACCCGGGTGAGATCGAGTTCCCGATTTGACGTGCGGAGGGCGCCCCGTTGCTCGCCCGTGCCGTAGCGGGCGGTCAACGAGGCGCTCCCGAACAGGTCGACACCCGGGTCCACCCGGACGACCGGAACCCGGCGCTCGGACAGGATGCGGAGCACCAGGTCAGCCGTCACGTCGTGCGTGTTGGTCAGGACCAGGACGGCCGGGTGTCGATTCGGCGCCATGTCAGCCCGTGCCCTGGTCCTGGTCGTTCGCCGGCATGCTGTCCATGTCGGTCGGCGCGTTCTGGCCGCCGCTGCGACCGTCGCCGCCGCCCGTGTTCGTGGGCGTGCTGGTCTCCGTGCTGGTGCCGTGCGCCCCCATCTCGACCTTTCGGCCCCGACCGTCCACGAACACGGCAACCTGCGTTTCGGGGTCGATCACGGCCGAGACGGCGGGGATCGGGGCGGTGTCCGGGTACGGCCCCATTCGGGTCGTGCCCCACGGTGCGGTTGTCATCGGTTCCGCGCCTCCTCATCCATGGTGCGAGCAGCACCATCGACGGTAGAGAGCCACTGCGCCCGGCCTCAAAGAGATTGCGGGTTATTGCGCCGATTCACCCGAGAGAGTCCAGCGCGTCCCCAATCACGGCACGGGCCGCGTCCCCGAACACCGCCGCATCGGAGAGCTGGGTGAACGCCCTGCGGTAGTCGCCGAGTTCGCGGGGCTGCTTGACATTGATCTCGGCCGTCAGGGTCTCCACCACGACGTGCCGGCCGTCGAACATGTAGAAGGCCTCCAGCGGCCAGACGGAGCGCTGAGCAGTGAACGGGATGATCCCCAGCGAGACCGAGACGAGCGGCATCACGGCGAGCAGGTGCCGGAGCTGGCCACGCATCACTTCGGCATCGCCGATGCGGTACCGAAGTACGGACTCCTCCATGAGCACCACGTACCGGTGCCCGCCCTCGTACAGGAACCGGCTGCGGGCCATCCGGGCGGCGACGGCCTCCGCCACATCGTCGGGAGTGCCCTGGAACTGCGTGATGGAGCGCATCAAGGCCGTGGCGTAGGCCGGCGTCTGGAAGAACCCGGGCACGACGTTGGACACGTACACCCGGCACAGCCGGGCCACGTCGTTCAACGCATAGACGTTCTCCTGGACCTTCCGCATGCCGTCGCGTTGGAGCCGACGCCATTCCACGTACATCGAATCCACCGCGCGCACGGTGGCGACGAGATCCTGTACCTGGTCGTCGGCACCGCAGGCGACACACCAGGCACGTACGTCCGCATCCGACGGGGTCGCCTTCGCGGAGAGGATGCGCGAGGTCTTCGCCGGGTGCCACCCACACCGGGCGGACAGCTCCTGCCCGTTGAGGCCTGCGCCCAGCATCAGTTCGCGCAGACGCGCGGCGACGGCCTGCCTGGCAGCTTGGACGGACGACGACTGCGGCGAGGAAGGCACTGGCTTGTCGCGGCGCTCAGACGGTGTACTTCGTGTGGTCGATGCCACGCTCCCAGACGGCCTCGAAGGCTGAGACGCAGAGCTTCACCACGGCCGGGTCCTCGGACAGCTCGTACCTGGGGTCGGCCCAGTCTCCGACACCCGTGAAGTGGTTGAACTCGACCAGCCGACCGTCGAAAACCCAGAAGTCATTGCCCGGCAACGCGATGTCCGACGCCTGGCGGCGCGGAAGCCAGCGCACCTGTTCACCGGCCTTGATGTTCACGGCGGTCCCGGCATGCTCGAAGCGGATGTAGTCGGTCACCGGTTCCGAGACGATCCGGGCCCTGCGCATGATCACGCCACGGCTGAGAGCGTCCCGAACGAGTGGCACCCACCCGGCCCAGCCCTCGGAATCGGGGTCGAGGTCGGGGTGGACTCCGGTCTGTTTGAACCTCTCGAAGTCCGCCGACTCATCGCCCACGCCGTACCAGTCACGCATCTCCAGGTGCACGGCCGAGTGCTGAGCAGCACTCAGGAGATCAGAGAAGTCCGGAACGTTCTGCGTCATCGAGCGCCTTCCTCAGGATCGCCGCCATGCGAAGCGGGACGCGGACTACGCCCTCGCCCTCGGGAATGCCGCTCACGTGGCCCGGAACCCACTCGGTCGTGCTGATCGCGGCCAGCAGTTCCTCGCTGGGCTTCCAGCCCTGGAGAACCAACTCCCGTTTCTCCTCGTCCACCCAGATTGTCGGCGATCCGTTTCCCTGGGTCTCCGGGTCCATCCCGTGGAACCGTAGTGCCATCGTGCCCTCCCGTGCCAAGTCGGGTTGCGCACCCCTGCGTTACCGCTTCCCAGAGACGCGTAAACGCCGACGTGTCGAAGATGCGACGCTCTACAGACTCCTGGAAACCGCCACCACCCGGGCCACTCTCATTCTCCGGTCAGTCCTCGAGCGGGAACTCGCCCTGCCGGATCGCGGTGAGGAAGGAGTCCCAGGCGGCGGCCGGGAAGACGAGCGCCGGACCGTGCGGGTCCTTCGAATCACGCACGGGGACAACGCCGGGCAGGAATTCGGCGGCCACCTCGACGCAGTCGCCGCCGTTGCCTCCACTGTGGCTGCTCTTACGCCAGACCGGCCTCATACCGGGAACTCGCCCTCCTGGACGGCCGTAACGAAGGCCTCCCACGCAGCGGCCGGAAACACGAGCGTCGGACCGTGCGGGTCCTTCGAATCACGCACGGGGACGACGCCGGGCAGGAGTTCAGCGGCCACCTCGACGCAGTTGCCGCCGTTCGTCCCGCTGTAACTGCTCTTGCGCCAGACCAAGTTCATACCGGGAACTCGCCCTCCTGGACGGCTACCACGAACGCCTCCCACGCGGCAGCCGGGAAGACGAGCGCCGGGCCCTGGGGGTCCTTCGAGTCACGCACGGGGACGAGGCCGGGGAATCCGGGGGCCACCTCGATGCAGTCGCCGCCGTCCGGGCCGCTGTAGCTGCTCTTGCGCCAGCTGGCCGCGTCGAGCTCGTTCCGCATCATCTGTGAACCCCTCCAGCGCCTCGGCGATCAGCGCGAGCGATTCGCTCGCCGTGAGCGCATCGCCACGCAGCCGATCATAGCGCCGCCGGTGCCCGGAAACGACGGCCGGATCGTCGCTGGGGAATCCCCTCTCAAGGCTCTCCGAGTACACCGAGTGCCGCCCGTCCGGCATCTCCAGCAGGACCATCGAGGTCTTGATGATCGTCGCCCGGGCCGTGAACGGCACCACCTGGATGACGATGTTGTCGCGTCGGGCGATGTCCAGCAGGTGCTGCATCTGGCGTGCCATCACCTTCGGCCCGCCGACCACCGATCGAATGGCGCTCTCGTCCAGGAGGACGACCAACTGCGGTCCGTCCTCGGCGAGGAACCGCGTCTGCCTCGCGAGCCTCACCGCGACTCGCTCCTGGATCACCTCGGGACGCTCATTCGTCCCGCCCGCCTCGAACATCGCCCGCGCGTACTCCCTGCACTGAAGCAGCCCGTGCATGTAGTCGGTCTGGTAGACATGGGCCCCGACCGCCTCGGCCTCCGTGTCGGCGTGGCTCTGGAACCAGTCCGGATGGTCGACTCCTACGGTCCAGTCCACCCGGTCCCAGAGCCGCTTGAGCGATCCGCCCGTGTCGAGCAACTCGTCGGCCCTCACGACCAGGTCCGGGGGCATGCGCCGCTGGCCGGACTCGTACCGGGTGATGTTCGGCCTGCTGCAGTGCAGCAGCTTCGCCAGCTGCTCCTGCGTGAGGCCGGCCATCTCCCGGTAGAACCGCAGCTCCTCGCCGAAGATCCGCGCCGAACTGGCCGTCACTTCGTTCTTCAGTCGCCGGTGTGCCATGCCAGACCCCCTGACGTACCGCACGTGCGTGGTATCCGATTTCGGCCATCACCGTACCTCCGCCCCCAGGCCGTCAAGACCGGAACGCAATCATCTGCATGCGCAGCGTGACGGCGCGCGCTCCCGTCGCACGCCCCTCCGCCCCCTGCCGACCGCCCGCGCACGAGAAGTCGGCCCCGCCGACTTCCTGCGTACCGACCGGGAAGCCACCGAGGCGGAAGCGGGCCCACGGCGACCTGATGCTCTCCACCAACTCCACCAGTACCCCCGGCGGGGATCGTCGCACGGGCCCTACCGGTCGATGAGCTCTGCGGCCAGAATCTCCACCTCCTCGTTCGGCCCGATGATGGTCAGCCACTGCAGCGAGCGGCGGTTGTCGTGGTGACTCAGCAGATGGCGGGCTTCGGGCGGCCACGGCCCGTACTGAGGCAGTTCCCGCACCAGGACCTCGGCCACGAAGCCGCCGTCCGGGTCGCCCAGGTCGGCTCTCGCATGCACGATGCCCACCAGGCGCAGGGTCGCGCCGGCACACTCCGAACTCAGCTCGATGACAGCCTCGCCGGGTCGCAGGTCGGTTCGAATGACGACCGAGGTCAACCAGAAGAAGTGGCCGCGCAGTTCCTCAAGGCTCACGGCCGAACACTACGACACGGGGACAGTCATGGCCCCGCTTCACGGGAAGTCGATCGGTCCGATTTCCCGCGCGTCCCAGCGGGCACCCCAGCAGGGCATTTGACCGCGGGCAGTCAGCGTTGTGACGCTATGTCAGAACCGTTCGCACTGCTGACTCCCGGGGGGAACCGTGGACGAGCCGCTCCGCATCCGTGTCACCGACGCCGACCAGGGCGCGGCGGCCTCCCTGCTGTCCTGGCTGCGCGCGGAGGACGAGCTGCGCGGGTACGTGGAGCTGGTGGCCCCGCCGCCGCAGCCCGGTTCGCTGGGCGCGCTGGCGGACGTGCTCACCGTCGCGGTCGGCGCGGGCGGGGCCGCGTCCGGTCTGACCAGCGCACTGATCGCGTGGATCCGGCGGCGGACCGGCGAGACCGTCGTCCAGGTGACCCGGGCCGACGGCAGCTCGATCGAGCTGCGGGCGACGGCCGTCCGCGCCCTCGACGCCGACGACGTCGCCGCGCTCGTGCGCGAGGTGAGCGCGTCGCTCGCCGACGGCCCCGCCCCGACGGCACCCCGGGCCAACGCACTCCCGCCCGGCGATGAGTGACCCCGCGCTGCCTCTGGGGCTCCCCGGCGCCCGGGCGCTGGTCATCGGGACCGGCACCCACGTCCCCGGTTCCGTCCTGCCCGACGTCCCGGCCGCCGCCGAGACCGTACGGGCGGTCGCGCAGGCGCTCGTCGACCACTGCGGCCTCGCGCCCGAGCACGTGCGCACCCTCGTCGACCCGGAGAACCCGGTCGAACTCGGTGAGGAGCTGACCCTCGCCGCCGAATCGGCGGACTCCGTCCTGCTCGTGTACTACGTCGGCCACGGTCTGGTGGACGAGCACCGGGAGCTGTACCTCGCCACCCGGGTCACCGACCACCTCACTCGCGGGCTGGCCTACAAGGGACTGCCCTACGCCACCCTGCGCGCGACCCTGGCCACCTCCCGGGCCCGCTCCGTCCTCCTCGTCCTGGACTGCTGCTTCTCCGGCCGGGCGGTGCCCGTCGCCGCCGCCGCGAACCGCTTCGAATCCGCCCTCCCCGGCGGCGGGTTCGTGCTCGCCTCCGCCGCGCCGGAGGAACTCGCCCTGGCACCGGCCGGTTCGCCGTACACCGCGTTCAGCGGCGAGCTGCTGCGCCTGCTGCGCGACGGCGATCCGGTCGGGCCACCGCTGCTGACGCTGGACCACGTGCACCGCGCCCTGGAGCGCAGGCTGCGCGACCGCGGATTCCCCGTGCCCCGCCGGCGCTCGGAGGGCCAGGCCGGGGAGCTGGTGCTGACCGTCAACCCGGCGTACCGGCAGCCGCCCCCGGAGATCGTTCCGCCACAAGACCGCGACGGCACCGGCCCCGCGCTGGCCACCTGCCCGTACCGGGGCCTGGCACCGTACGGCTCGGAGGACGCCCGGTTCTTCTTCGGCCGCGACGACCTGACCGCCGACCTGCTGTCGCGGGTGAACGCCCAACTCTCCGCCGGCGGGCTGCTCGTGGTCATCGGCCCGTCCGGCGCCGGCAAGTCCTCGCTGCTGCGCGCGGGCCTGCTCCCGGCGCTCGACCGGGGCCTGCCCGAGGAGCTGACGCCCTGGCGCTGGCCGCGCCTGGTCCTCACCCCCGGCGAGCACCCGGTGACCGGGCTCGCCCACGTCCTGGCCGAGTTGCACGACGTTCCCACCCCCGACCCCGACCGCATCCGCACCGCGCTGACGGCGGACCCGGACTCCGTCCTCACCTGGCTGCCACAGGACGGCACCCGCCCGGTCCTGGTGGTGGACCAGTTCGAGGAGTTGTTCACCGCGTGCGCCGACCTCGGGGAACGCGAGGTGTTCGTCCGGGCGCTGGCGGCGGCCGCCGAGCGCGCGGTGGTGCTGCTGGGGCTGCGCGCCGACTTCTACGGGCACTGCGCCGCGTACCCGGCGCTGGCGGACGCCCTGCAGAGCGACCGGGGCCACATGCTGGTCCGTCCGATGGCGCCCGAGGACCTCCGGGACGCCATCGAGAAGCCCGCCGAACTCGCCGGGCTGAGCCTGGAACCGGGCCTGGTCGACCTCCTGCTGCGCGAGCTGCGCACCGGCGGGGACGGGCAGCGCGGCCCCGGCGCGGCACTGCCCCTGCTGTCGTACGCGCTCGCGGCCACCTGGCAGAACCGTTCCGGCCGCACCCTGACCCTGGCGGGCTACCAGGCCTCGGGCGGGATCTGGGGCGCGATCGCGCAGACGGCGGAGGCCACCTACCAGGAGCTGGACGCCGCCGGGCAGCAGTCCGCCCGGCAGCTGCTGCTGCGCATGGTGCACGTGGTCGACGGCGCCGAGGACACCCGTCGCCGGATGCCGCTCACCGAGCTGGAGCCCGACGCGGGGGCGAACTCGACCGCCGCCCTCGACGCCCTCGTCCGCGCCCGGCTCGTCGTCGTCGACGACGGGCACGCCGAGCTCATCCACGAAGCCGTCCTGCACGCCTGGTCCCGGTTGCGGAAGTGGATCGAGAACGACCGGGCCGGCCTCCTGGTCCGCCAGCAGTTGCACGACGCGGCGCAGGCCTGGGAACGGGACGGACGCGACGACGAGGCGCTGTACCGGGGCGTCCGGCTGGCGGCGGCGCGCCAGTGGATCGAGGAGTCCGCCGGACGGCACGGCACCACGCCGACGGCCCGGGCCTTCCTCGCCGCCGGCCAGGCCCGGCAGGAGGCCGAGGCACGCGCCGAACGCCGCCGCGTCACCCGCCTGCGCACGCTGGCCGGCACCCTGGCGTTCCTGCTCGTCGTCGCCGTCGCCGGGATCGGCGCGGCCCTCTGGCAGAACCGGATCGTCAACGAGCAGCGCGACTCCCTGGCCTCCAAGCTCGGCGCCGAGGCCGCCGACCGGCTGCGCCCCACCGATCCGGCCCTCGCCCTGCAGGTCGCGCTCTCCGCCCGGAAGGTCTCCGACACCCTGGAGGCCCGCACCAGCATCTACGAAGCGGCGCTGACGACGTACTACACCCCGCTCTCCGGGCACACCGACATGGTCAAGACGCTCGCCGCCAGCGCCGACGGGCGCCTGTTGGCCAGCGCCAGCTCGGACGGCACCGTCCGGCTCTGGGACCTCGCGGCGCCCCGGGGAGCCGGGTCGGTGGCCGTGCTCAGGAGCGGCAGGGCGAGCGTCGCCCTGAGCGCCGACGGACGGCTGCTCGTCACCCTCGACCCCGACGGCTCCGCCCGCCTGTGGGACGTCACCGACCCGGCCCGCCCCGCACCGGTCGCCGCCCTGCCCGACGCCGTCGGCTCGCTGGCCCTCAGCCCGGACGGACGCACCCTGGCCTCCGTCACCGACGGCCGGACGGCCCTGTGGGACCTCACCGATCCGCGACGACCGGTCCGGGCCGCCACGCTGCCCGTCGGCTACGCCAGGCTGCGGTCCGCGTCCTTCAGCCCGGACTCGCGCCTGCTGGCCGTCACGGTCCACACCGAAGGACGCGAACCCGAGGTCCAGCTCTGGAACGTCACCGACCGCACCAAACCGGTCGCCACGGCCACGCTCGCCGACAACGTCCCGTTCACGGTGGCCTTCAGCCCGCGGGCCCCCCTGCTCGCGGTCGGCACCGACGGAAGCGGCGTGGCCCTGTGGGACACCAGCGACCCGGCCAGGCCCGCCCGGATCGTGCAACCGACCGGTTCCGACGCGGGGGCGTCCGCCTCGCCCTTGCCCGTGAACATCGGCGGACTCGACATGGCGACGGCCGTCGCGTTCTCACCGGACGGCCGGAAGCTGGTGTACGGGTCCTCCAGCAACCTCGGCACGGACTTCAGCCACGTCGCCTCCGTGGACGTCACCGACCTTCGCAACCCCACCGAACTCGTCAGCCGCCCCGTCCCCGGATCGATCACCGCGATCGTGGCCGACGACGACCCGTCAACCGTCATCACCGCGAGCGAGGAGCACGAGATCCGGCGCTGGCACCCTGCCGTCGCCACCGGCATTCCCGCCCCCGGGAACTACGGGAACTTCACACCGGACGGCCGGCTCCTGGTGTGGGCCGCCGGCCTCCCCGCCCAGCACGACACCGACGACCACCGCTTCACCCTGTGGCGGACGACCGGGTCGGCCGCCCGGGCGGCCGGGGAGTTCACGGCCGCGGGCACCTCAAGGGTCCAGGCGGTCGACAACCACACCGTGATGACGTTCGACCGCCTCGCCCCCGTCCGGCTGTGGGACGTCACCGACCCGGACCACCCCGCACCGACCGGGACCCTGGACGAGCTCACCGACTTCGTCCCCCACACCGGAGACGCTTCCCCCGGAGCCGACCTGGCGGCCGATGACGGACTCCTCGCGCTCAACGGCCGCGACGGCCTGATCCACCTGTGGGACGTCACCGACCCGCACGCCCCGAAACCGCTGTCCACGGTCGCGTCCCCGGAACCGACCGGGCGGCTCCACCTCACCGGCCGCAAGCTCGTCTCCGTCGACCGCCGGGGCACCCGGATGCACGTCTGGGACCTCACCGACCCCCGCCACCCCAGGGCCACCGCGACGACCGACCTGGGCGAAAAGCCAATCGGCAGTTCGGAGTTGGTGGGCGAGGCCACCGACCTGCTCGCCCTCACCTTCGGCGACAGCCGGACGAACCCGAAGACCGTCCAGCTGTGGGACCTCTCCGACCCCGCGCACCCCGACCGCGGAGAACTGCCCCCGGGCCCGGTGAGCAGCCTCACGCTCAGCCAGGACAGGCGGACCCTCGCGGTGACGACCGACAGGACCCTCGACCTGTGGGACATCACCGACCTCCACCACCCGGTCCTGGCCAAGTCCCTCCCGGCCGAACGGCAGACCGACGCGGTGTTCGGGCAGGACGACCGCCAGCTCGTCACCCTGTCCCTGACCACGATCGACCAACCCGGGCACCTCCACCTGTGGAACGTGGCGGACCCGCGCAAGGCGACCGAGATCGCGATGCTGACCGTTCCCTCGCAGACGTGGGCCCACGGCCTCAGCCCTGACGGGACCAGCCTCCTGATCAGCGAAGGCGGCACCTACGACCACCGCGTCCACCTCGTCGACGTCGACCCCGACCGGCTGACCGCACGCCTCTGCGCCGAGGTCGGCAGCACCATCACCCGCGAGCAGTGGGACCAGTACTTCCCCGACACGCCGTACCGGAAGCCCTGCGGCTGACGGTCGGCGCCACGCACCCGGACACCCTGCCGACCGAGATCGCCGAGCGCAGGACCCACCGCTCGACTCGTCCTGAGACGATCGGTCAGCCCCAGTCCTGCAGCCGCTGGATGAGGCCGGCGTCGCCCTCCACCCGCAGCGAGCCGGCCGGGATGCGCATGTACATGAGCAGGGCCATCTCGCTCGCCGTGCCGTAGACGGCGGCGGTGGGCTTGCTCTCGGCGGCCTCCGCCGCGGTGAGGCGGGTGAAGCGGGAGCCGGCGGCGTCCACCGTCTGGCGCCAGGAGCCGGCCTCGGCCGCGTGGTAGTCCATGGTGGCGGGCTCGCCCGGCCACGGGACCGTGACGGTGCAGACGGTGGCGAGGAACTCCTCGATGGCGTCGGCCGCCTCGGTCGTCGGCAGCTCCTGCGGGGCGCCGGAGGCCAGCTGGGCGTCGTAGGTGTGGATCAGCGACTCCGGGACGCGGCGGCGGGCCGCGGCGGCCACCGTGTGCGGCGAGGCCAGCGGCTCCCACCAGGCCCAGCAGCCCCGGTCCGGGCCGGCCTCGCGCAGAGCGGTGAGCAGCTGCTCCGTCGAGTCGGCCAGCCAGGTTATGAGGGCCTCGCGCTCCCTGGGCGCCGCCTGCCCGTCCTTGCTCGGCCGCTCGTCGCCCGGCGCGGTGTTCAGCACGATGTGGGCCCAGAAGCGGTCCCCCTCGCTGAGGTGGTTCGCCAGGTCGTACAGCGTCCAGCCCGGGCAGGACGGGACGTCGGCGTCGAGGCTGGGGGCCGCGGCGACGGCTGCGCGGAACGCGGCGGACCGCTCGTCGATCATCCGCAGCAGGGTGGGGAAGTGGAGGTTCTCAGTCACGCAGACCTTGTACCACCCGGATCGGAACCACCGCACTCGATTAACCGATCGTTCCAGGACGGGTCGAGCGGCCTCCCCCGGTGGATCCGCGCCTCCTCCCCGGCCGCCACGCCTCCTCCCCGGCCGCCGCGACCGTCCGGGCCGGGGGCGCGGATCGGCCACTACGCGCGGGCCGTCGGGCCGCGCCGCCCCCGGGCAAACCGACCGCTTCGTGACGTGACGGACCTCCGGCGCCCGTAGGCCGCACCGCCGTCGAACGCAAAAGCCGCAGCTCAGCCGGGTGGCGGGCGGGCGACGGCCGAAACATTCGTATCATATGACCTGTGACATTGTTCTGATCTCCAGTCGGTGACAGGATCCACGCCACATCTCCTTCACTCAGCCCGGCTCCACGTCGGACTGCCCCCACTCGAAGAAGGACTCGGCGTGCTCCTGCGCACAAGACTCTCCACGCTCGCAGCCGGCGTCGTCGCCTGTTGCGCCACGGTCACCGCCGTACTGCCGGCCCAGGCCTCCGCGGATCCCGTCGCCGTCACCGCCGTCACCGCCGCCCCGGCCCCGAACGCACCCTCCGCTCCCGCCACCGGGACGACGACCGGGACGACGACCGGGTCCGAGGAGCCCGCCGCGCCCGCGGCCCCGCTGCCCCCGGCGCTGATCGGCGAGCGGCTCATGACCGGCTCGACCGCCACCGCCGCCACCCCCGACACAGCTGAACCCGCCGCGCCCAAGTCCCTTGCCGCGCAGGCCTGCACCCCGGCCGACTTCGCCGCCCGCACCGGGGCCGACCTGGTCGCGTTCATCAGGAGCTCGACCCCCGAGTGCGTCCGCGGCCTGTACAGCAGCGGCGGCACCGACCCGGGCATCTTCCAGCAGTCCCGGATGCTGTCCGTCGCGGCCGCCTTCAAGGACCTGGCCGCCGGCTACACCGGCGACAACGCGACCGGGATCCAGCAGCTGGTGCTCTACCTGCAGGTCGGCTACTACATCCAGTTCCACCACCCCGACGCCACCGGCCCGTACACCGGCGAGCTCACCACCGCCGTCCGGGCCGCGCTGGACGCCTTCTTCGCGGGCACCCGCTGGCACGACGTCAGCGAGAGCAACGGCACCGTGCTCAAGGACGTCGTCTGGCTCACCGACAGCGCCAACGTCCAGGCCGGCTACCTCCGCGCCTACCAGCGGATACTCGACGACTACGACAACTCCTACAACGCGATCCCGAAGATGGTCGGCGCGGTCAACTCCGTGCTGCAGTACCCGCTCTGGCGCGGCAACTCCAACCCGGACTTCGTCCGGGCGCTCGCCGCCGACCCGGGCCTCGCGCAGTCCCTCGCCGACTTCGCGATCCACCGCAAGGACCTGATCGGCGGGCCCAACGAGGTCCTCTCCACCAACGCGGGCAACGACCTGGCCCGGATGGCCGGCAGCGGCCCCGCCGTCGAGCCCCTGGTCAAGCCGCTGGTCCGGAAGGTGCTGGACGCCGCGCCGCTGCTGACGCCCGCGGCGCCGCTGTACGTGCACACCGCCGTCCAGGCCAACTACTACGACGGCGGCCAGTGCTCGTACTACGGCACCTGCGACCTGCCCGCCAAGCTCACCTCGGTGGTCCTGCCGAAGCAGTTGGTCTGCGACAACCGCACGATCCAGGCCCAGGCGCTGTCCGCCGAGGAACTGGCCACCGTCTGCGAGAGCCTGCGCCACCAGGACGCGCTGTTCCACGACGTGGTCAAGGACAACGGGCCCATCCCGAACCAGTACGCGAAGAACGTCACCTTCGGGATCTTCGCCAACAAGACCGACTACACCACCTACTCGTGGGCGATCTTCGGCAACGACACCGACAACGGCGGCCAGACCGTCATGGACGCGACCGACCCGAACGCGCCGGCCGTGACCGTGATGTACCAGAAGAGCTGGAACGTCAACGACCCCGCCCGGGTGTGGAACCTCAACCACGAGTACACCCACTACCTGGACAGCATCCACGACCTCAAGGGCGACTACCGCACCCAGATGTCCGTCCCGGACATCTGGTGGGTCGAGGGCCTCGCCGAGTACGTCTCGCACCGCTACCGCGGCGCCACCGACACCGACGCGATGGCCCAGGCCGCCAAGCACACCTACAAGCTCAGCACCCTCTTCCAGAGCACCCCGGGCAACTCGGACTCGACCCGCGTCTACCCGTGGGGCTACCTGGCCACCCGGTACATGCTGGAGAAGCACCCGGCCGACGTCCAGAGCATGCTGGCCCGGTTCCGCGTCGGCGACTACCCGGGCGGCTACGCGGTCTACAACGGCCTCGGCACCTCCTACGACGCCGACTTCGACGCCTGGCTCGACGCCTGCGCCGCCGGCGCCTGCTACAACCCCGGCCCGACCGCCCTGTTCGACACCTCGGTGAACGGCGCGACCGTCACCGCGAACGACCGCTCCGTGCAGACCGGCCCCGGCCGGATCACCGCCTGGCACTGGACCTTCGGCGACGGCACCTCCTCGGACGAGCGCAACCCGAGCCACACCTACGCGGCCTCCGGCAGCTACACCGTCGCCCTCACCACCACCGACGACTCCGGCCGGATCTCCACCACCCCGACCACCGTCACCGTCACCGCCGGCCCCGTCACCCTGCCGGCCTGCACCGAGCAGCGCGCCGACGCGATGGGCCGCAACTGCTCGCGCACCGGCCGCGCCGCCACCGCCGGCAACACCGACTACCTGTACGTCTACCTGCCCGCCGGGACCACCACGCTGAACGTCACCACCTCCGGCGGCACCGGCACCGCGCACCTCTACTACAACGCGGACACCTGGGCCTCCCCGCAGGCCTTCACGGCCTCCTCCACCGCCGCCGGCACCACCCAGTCCCTCACCGTCACCAACCCCACCGCCGGCTACCGCTACCTCAGCCTCCACGCCGTCACCGACTTCACCGGCGTCACGATCAGCACCCGCTTCTGACCCCACCTCACGGACCGCAAGCGCTCGGGCGGACCCCCCGGCCGAGCGCTTCCGCATGTCCCCCGCCGGCGGGCCGGTCAGGCGCGGCCGCGGAAGGTGGTGCGGTAGGCCTGGGGCGACACGCCGATCGCGGCGTGCAGGTGCTGGCGCAGGGACGCCCCGGTGGCGAAGCCGATCTCGGCGGCGATCCGGTCCACCGGGAGGTCGCTGGTCTCCAGCAGGTGGCGGGCGCGGTGCACCCGCTGCTGGATCAGCCAGCGGCCGGGGCTGGTGCCCGTCTCCTCCTGGAAGCGGCGGGCGAAGGTGCGCGGGCTCATCCGCGCGTGCGCGGCCAACTCCCGCAGGGCGAGCGGGCGGTCGAGGTGTTCCAGGGCCCAGGCCTGGGTCGCCGCGGTGCCGTTGGCGCCCTCCGCGGGCACCGGCTGTTCGATGTACTGGGCCTGGCCGCCCTCGCGCCAGGGCGGCACCACGCAGTACCGGGCGACCCGGTTGGCCACGGCGCTGCCGTGGTCGGCGCGCACCAGGTGCAGGCAGACGTCGAGCCCGGAGGCGGCGCCCGCCGAGGTCAGGATGTCGCCGTCGTCGACGAACAGCACGTCGGCGTCCAGGGCGACACGGGGGAACATCCGACGGAAGGTCGGCGCCAGCCCCCAGTGCGTGGTGGCGGGGCGCCCGTCGAGCAGGCCGGCCGCGGCCAGCGCGAACGCGCCGGTGCAGATGGAGACGATCCGGGTGCCGGGGCGGATCCGGGCGAGCGCCGCGCGCTCCGGCTCCGCCAGGTCGGCGGTGACGAGGTGCATCGCGTACGGCGGGATGACGACCGTGTCGGCGCTCTCCAGCGCCTCGGGCCCGTGCCCGACGGTGATCGTGAAGTCGGCGCTGGTGGTGACCGTCCGGTCGTCCGTCGCCGCGCAGGTCACCACCTCGTACGCCCCCGGCACCCCGGGGAAGACCCGGTTGGGGATGCCCAGTTCGAAGGGGTACACGCCGTCGAGGGCGAGGACGACGACGCGGTGCGGCGGCCGGTCGAGGAGGCCGAGGGGTTCCATCTCAGGCATGGCACGATCCTATCGGTCTTTGGCAATCTTGCCATTTCCCTGGTCAGAGCCGTGCCCCAGGCTTGAGCCATGACCACGAACACGATGCGAGCCATCACCCAGACCACCCTCGGCGCCCCGGACGTCCTCCACGAGGCCGAGGTCGAACGGCCCGAGCCCGGCGTCGGCCAGATCCTGGTGGCCGTCCACGCCGCCGGCGTCAACCCGACCGACTGGAAGCACCGCGGCCAGTCCTACTTCCTCCAGCCGCCGTTCACGCTCGGCTGGGACGTCTCCGGCGTCGTCGAGGCGGTCGGCTTCGGCGTCTCGCTCTTCCAGCCGGGCGACGAGGTGTTCGGCATGCTGCCCTACCCGTACGGCGTCGGCTCGCACGCCGAGTACGTCACCGGCCCCGCCCGGGCGTTCGTGCCCAAGCCCGCCGCCCTGAGCCACGCCGAGGCGGGCGCGCTGCCGCTGGTCTCGCTGACGGCCTGGCAGGCCCTGGTCGACACGGCGCGGGTCCAGCCGGGGCAGCGGGTGCTGGTGCACGCCGCGGCCGGCGGGGTGGGGCACGTCGCCGTGCAGATCGCCAAGGCCCGCGGCGCGTACGTCATCGGCACGGCGTCCGCCGCCAAGCACGACTTCGTCCGCGGCCTGGGCGCGGACGAGGTCATCGACTACCGCACCGCGGACTTCGCCCAGGAGGCCCGCGACGTCGACGTGGTCCTCGACCCGCTCGGCGGGGAGGACCGGCTGCGCTCCCTGGAGACGCTCCGCCCCGGCGGCGTCCTGGTGTCGATCCTGCCCATGGGCCTCGAAGGACTGGCCGAGCGCGCCGCCGAGTTGGGCGTGACGGCGAAGACCCTGCTGGTCGAGCACGACCAGGCGGGCATGGCCGCGATCGCCGCCCTCGCCGAGTCCGGGCAGCTGCGCCCGCACGTCTCCGGCACCTACCCGCTCGCCGAGGCGGCCGCGGCCCACACCGAGGGCGAGACGGGCCGGGTCACCGGCAAGCTGGTGCTCACCGTCCGACCGTGACACCCGGCGGTGCGGATCCGATCCGGATCCGCACCGCCGACTCCTAGGGTCAGGTGATGATGCCGTAGAGCTTGATGTCCGCCGGGAGCTTCGAGGCCGACCCGGTGACAGCCACCTTCCCGTCACTGGACATGCCCTTCGTGGCCTTGCTCTCGGGGTCCGCCATCACGGTGAAGCACAAGCGGGTGCCGTCGCTCTTACCCGTGTTCAGGTGGCTGTCGAGGCTGAAGGACAGCACCTTGCCGTCGACACTCGTCTGCAGCGTCTTGACCTGAGTGTGCTTGTAGTTCTCTTCGTCATAGTAGTAATAATTCCCCCAATCGACCCATTTCCAGCCGCTCGGAGCCGTGAGCTTGTACGTCAGCGTCCCCGGCTTGTATTCACCGTCACGGGGCTCCACACCCAGCGTGATGGTGAAAATATGAAATCCCTTCTTCCCGGCCGGGCCAACAGGGGCGCTTTCCTGCCTGGTGGCCACTGCAGTCGCCGGGTCTCCGGTTGAACTTCTCGCCTGTTCCGCCTGCGGGGCAATCGTTTCGGTGGGCATCATGGGGTATCCACCTTCCTTTCCATGGGAATCCCCCAAGTCGGACGGAGAGTCGTTGCTCAGCGTCACCGCGCGACTACCCGATCACCGGATTCCCACACATGCCCCGGCAAAGCGACCTCGCGAATACCCGCCGTGTCACAATCAGTGCGCACCGCATGCGATCAAACCGTGCCGCTCGTACGCTGATCAGTGGAGGCCGCACACCATGGGAAATTACCCCTACGCCTTCCACATCGCCCTGGACGGGAACGGCATGAACGGCCTGGAGGGCGCGGCCGGCGTCTGCGTCTTCCGCTACGACCCGGACAGCGGCGAGTACGCCTACCGGGTGCGGTACTTCGACGGCGTCGCCGGCGGCCACGCCGTCAGCATCACCCCCGACCGCAGGTTCGGGTTCCTCGGCAACGCCGGGCAGCAACTCCTCTTCTACGACGTCCAGTCGCTGGACGAGAGCGAACGCGTCTCCACCCTGCGGTTCGAACCCCCCGACGCGGCCATCAAGAGCAGCACCCACATGGTGTGGTTGGACGCCACCCACGGCATCACCGCGATCGGTGACGGCTTCTGGCTGCTGGACCTCGACCGCCCGACCGAGGCCCGGCGCATCGGCGACCACCTGCTCAAGCTCCCGCACGCCATGAAGCGCACCGCCTCCGGCCGCTACCTCGTCTACGGCGGCATGGACCACCCGGGCCGCGGCGAGGCGGCCGAGGTCGGCATCTTCGACCTGGAGAAGCGGGTCGCCCGCCGCGTGGGCCTGCCGACGACCTGCTGGCACGTCGCCTGCCATCCGAGCGACGAGCGGTTCTACGCGCTCTCCTTCCGCGTCCTGCCCCAGGAGGGCCGGGACTGGCACGAGTGGGCCATGGCCTACTTCAAGGAGTACGTGTACGAGATCGACGCCGAGACCGGGCAGATCCTGCGGCACTGGGCCGCCGGCCAGTCCTTCCCCGCGCACATCAACTCGGACGTCTGCGTCTCCGACCGCGAGCTGATCTACTGCAACGGCGGCAGCGGCACCATCGTCATGATCGACCTCGCCGACTTCACCTCGTACCGCGTCATCGACGAACGCCCGCGCCTGGCCGCCCAGTTGCGCTCCGCCCGGCAGGCGGCCCGGCAGGTCACCGACGCGTTCACCCGGGGCTCGCCCGGGCCCAGCAGCAAGCACTTCGTCGGCGCCCTGCGGGTCACCCGCGGCACGCTCATCGACGGCATCTACGCCTGCCAGCTCTCCGCCGACCAGTCGCTGCTGTTCACCGCCAACCGGGGGCTCAACACGATCACCGTGTACGACTACCCGGCCAACACCGTACGGCTGCGGGTCGCGATGCCGGAGCTGCGCAGCCACCTCCCCGACCTGCCCGTCTGGACCGATCCCCGCCTGGGGTTCCACCACAGCACGCTGCTGAGCCCACCGCCGGCCGACGCCGGAAACCCGAACTGAGGAGTGGCCATGAGCGCCGAAACCCCCGAGCAGCTGAACGACGACCTCCAGGCCGGCTGGGAACACCTCCGGTCCACCGCGGCCAGCATCGCCGAGCTCCAGACCGCCATGTGGGGCGACTGGGCGGAGATGACGACCGGACTGGCCACCGGCAGGCTCGCCTGGGGGGAGGTCTACAGCGAGTTCTGGAAGTTCGTCGCCGAGGAGGACCTGCGGTTCGCCCTGGAGCTGAGCGAACTCGGCATCGACTACGCCCAGAAGGTCTCGGAGGTCACCTGGGAGCACGAGCAGCGCCTGCGGGACCACCTCCGCAGAGCGGCCCGGCGGCACGACGTCGAACCCTTGCCGACCGAGGAGGCGCCCGGCGACGGCGACACCGCCGACGCACCCGCCAAATCCTCCCGCTCCAGGACCCCGAAGCAGTAGGCGTCAGCCCCCCACCGGCTCCCCGCCCTCCAGCGGCCGGGGCAGCAGCTCCCGCGCGCTCGTCACCTCCGGGTGCGGCCGCAGCCCGGCCCTGACCCGGTCCGTCAGGTGCGGGCTGGTCACCAGCCAGCCGAGCGCCTCGACCAGCGCCTGCCGCGCGGGCCTCGGCCGGTAGCCGAGGCCCGCGGCCTTGTCGTGCCGGTACCAGTAGAACCGCCCCATCGTCCGGGCCTCCGCCCGGGTGGTCGCCGGGGCCCGCGAGGTCAGCACCGCGCGGATCTCCCCCAGCGTCGCCGCCAGGTAGGCGCCGGTGTGGCTGGCGGTGGCCCACGGCCCTCGGGTGCCGCACAGCTCGGAGAGGGTCTGGTGGATGGTCCGCCAGGCCCAGTTCTCGCCGCCGAGCAGGTAGCGCTCCCCCGGCAGGCCGCGCTCGGCGAGCAGCACGTGGCCGGCCGCGACGTCCCGGACGGAGACGAGGTTGCAGCCGCCCGGGTAGGTGGTACGCAGCGGATCGGCCAGGTACCGGGTGATCAGCGCGTTGCTGGGCACCAGCCGCCAGTCGGGCCCGCCGACCACGATGGTCGGGCAGGCCGCCACCACCTCCAGGCCGAGTTCGGCGCCCAGCGCGAAGGCCGTCCGCTCCTGCTCCAGCTTGGTGACGAAGTAGTCCGGCAGGTACTCCTCCCCGGGCAGCCACGCCTCGTCCCGGGCCACCGGGCCGCCCGAGGAGCCGCAGGTGATGGAGGACGAGGTCACCACCACCCGCCGGACCCCGGCCTCCGCCGCCACCCGCAGCACCTCGCGGGTGCCCTCCACGTTGGACCGGGACAGCTCCTCCGGGCTGGTGTCCCAGTACGCGAACACGGCGGCGCAGTGGAACACCGTGTCGCAGCCCTCGAAGGCGGGCCGCAGGCTGAGCGGGTCGCGCAGGTCCGCGTTGACCAGGGGGACGTCCAGGCCGTGCAACTGCCGGAGGTCGCTGCTGCGGCGCACCAGCGCCCGCGCCCGGTGGCCGGCGGCGAGCAGCGCGCGCACCACCTGGGACCCGATCAGCCCGCTGGCGCCGGTCACGCAGGCCCTCACGGGGTGTGCCTCGATCGCCGGTCCCGGGCCGCGGCCTCGCGCAGCCCCTGCCAGAAGCCGGCCACCGCCGGGCGCAGCGACGCGCGGAACTCCTCCAGCAGCGGGGTGCGGACCGGGAGGTCGCCGGGCGTGACGTGCCAGAAGCCGTCCGGCCCCAGCCGACCCGGCGGCGTCGGCACGGTCAGGGCCTGGGAGGCGGCCTGGGCGGCGAGGGTCCGGAGCATCCGGGCGGCCTCGGTCAGCCGCTGGGTGGGCAGTTCGGCCGCCTCCAGGTCGTCGAGCTCCTCCCAGGGCCGGCCGATCCGGAACGGGCGGCCCTCGTACTGGGCCTCGAAGTTGTCCAGGGTGCGGGTGAAGAAGCGCTGGTAGGAGTCCTGCACCAGGGGGTCCCTGAGCTTGGGCCGGGTGTCGGGGCGGATCACCTGCCAGGTGAGCGGCAGGGTGAACCGCTGGCGCACCCGGATCACGATCCGGGTCCGGCCGCCGCCGTCCGCCGGGAGGAAGGTCACCGAGCCGTCGTCGTACGCGGCGGAGCCGTTCGGGCTGCGGACCGTCCGCCAGCAGATCCGCTGCCGCCGCTCCCCGTACTCCACCGACTCCAGCTTGCAGACGTCGATGGGCGGGCCGCCGTAGTACGCCAGGTAGTTCGGCTGCGCCAGGTACAGGTTGCGTTCGATCTGGCGGGTGGGCCGCCCCCGGCCGTCGCGGGACACCACGTGGACCCGGCCGCCGAGGTAGTCGGTCATGTAGCTGATGGACCGGCTGACGTCGACCCGCCGGACGAACTCCGGGTACGGCGCGTTGACGGTGCGCTCGCAGCCGAACAGGATCGAGTGGCCGACGTGCTGCCACCGCATCTGCCAGGCGTCCGCGGGCAGCGCGTCGACCACCGTCTCCAGCGGGCGGAGGAGGTCGGCGATCCGGTCGTAGTCCGCGTGGGTGTAGGCGTCCGGATCGACCGCGAGGGCGACGTCCCGGCGCCGCAGGCCGTCCTTGGCGTTCCCGGTCCGCCAGGCGCGGACGGTGGCGGAGGCCGAGGCCGTCGCGCCGAGCAGCGCGCACAGGGCGGCGGCGGCCGCCGGATTCGCGTCCGCGGCGCGGATCAGCGCGGTGAGGAGCCGGGAGAGCCGGGCGAGCGCCGGGTCGGTGACCTCCGCCGTGCCCGGGGCCACGTGCCAGGCCGCGACGCTGAACAGCCGGTGGGCCCGCCCGTCGGGGGCGAGCCGGCGCACCGCCTCGACGAGCGGCCTGGGCGGGTTGCGCCAGCCCTGGTAGGGCGTCAGGTCGCCGTCGATCCGGTAGGCGTCCGGCAGGCCGCAGTCGCCGAGCACCCGGGCGTTGAGCGGGGAGGAGACCGGGTCGACGCCCATCAGCAGCGCGCCGACCAGGTCCGCCAGCACGCCGTCCGGCGCGGCGATCACCGTCCCCGTCCGCAGGGGTCTGCCGACCTGCGATCCGGCGCAGCCGTGGCTGCTCACCACGGCGTCGACGAGGTGGAAGTCCGGCGGGTAGCGGCGCAGCAGGTCCACGATCACCTCGGCCCCGTCCCGCCGGGCGCGGTAGTGGTGGTGCTTGTCGTCCTGCGGGAGCACGCCGAACAGGTTGGCCAGGCACAGGGCGTAGCCGAACTCGGGGTGGGTGCTGTTCTTGGCGATGTTGATCCGGAAGCCCGCCTCCAGCCAGCCGCGGGCCATGCCGCTGCCGTGCAGGACGGCGGAGTCGGGGAAGTCGGCCGGCTCGACCTCCTCGGAGAGGTCCACCAGGCGGTAGCCGTGGCCCTGCGGGGTGCGCCCGCCGTAGCCGAGCCGGCGGCAGGTCTCGGGGAGCCCGGGGCCGGCCAGCCAGGTGTCCGGGCCGCAGCGGGCGGCGCCGACGGTGACGTCCCGGTAGCCGTGCTCGTGCAGCAGGTCGACCAGGTGCTCGACCAGGGCGGCGCTGACCGCGGTGGCCGGATCGCCGTACGCGGACATGCCCGGGGTCAGCAGCACCGCGAGCCCGCCGGGTTCACCGTGCGCCCGCTCGGCGAGCAGGTCCCAGAGCCCGGCCCGGGCGACGGCGTCCGCCAGCAGCTCGGCGGCGGTCAGCGGTCGGACCCGGGTGGAGCGGGCCACGGCGGCGACGACGGTCACATCTCCCCCAACGCCGGCGGACGGTGCTCCTGCGCGCGGTCGGGCCGTCACCGATTCACCGGAAAGCATCCCAAAGAGGTCGAAAGGGATGCTACTGCCCGGAGGCCGGACAGCGGGGCGGGGCGCGCGCTCGTGTCCCGGGGCACGCTCGCGCCCCGGGCCGGGCGCCGCCCCCTCGCCGGGCCGGGCACCGTCGCCGGGTCGTCGGAACGCAGCGGGCCGTCGGAACGCAGCGGGCCGTCGGAACGCGGCCGGAAAACGAACAGACCGGGGCACAGTCGGACCGAATCGGGCGGGATGGGACGATACCTGCCATGTCAAGCACGTCTCCCCCGGTCCGGGTCACCGATGCCCCGCCCGACCCGCTCCGCCGCCTGCTGCTCGAACTGGGCGAAGCCCTGCTGGGCGGTGGCCTGCCCGTCCATGACGTCGAGGAGGAACTCCACCGGCTGGGGCGGGCGCTGGGGGCTCCGGAGGTACGGGTCGCCGCCCTGACCAACGGGCTCTTCGTCGCGCTGGGGCCGGACGACGCCACCCGGTTCCAGCCGGTCGGCGCCGCGCTGCGGTTCGAGCAGACCGCCGACGTCCTCCACCTGGTGCACCGGCTGCGGGCGGGCGGGCTCGACGGGCCGCGGGCGCTCGCCGAACTGGACGCGATCCGGCGGGCGCCGGCCCGCCGGCCCGCGTGGGTGTCGGACCTCGGGGCGCTGCCGGTCGGGGTGGGGGTCTGCCTCTTCCTGCAACCGGTGGCGGCGAACGTGCTGGCGGCCGGACTCGGCTCGCTGATCGTCGTGGGGCTGACCGTGCTCGCCCGGCGGCTGCCGTACCTGCGGCCGCTGCTGCCCGTCACGGCCGGGTTCCTGGTGGCCCTGCTGGTCCTCTCGCTCGCCCGGGCGTCCCTGCTGGACGGCCCGCTGCGGACCATCGTCGCCACGCTGGCGATCCTGCTGCCGGGTGGACTGCTCGTCACCGGGCTGTCGGAGATCGCCGCGGGCGCGGCCAGCGCGGGTACCGCCCGGCTGGTCTCCGGTGCGGTGCAGCTGGCGCTGTTCCTCGCCGGGGTGGCCGCGGCGGCGACCGCGACCGGCATGCCGGCCACCGCGCTGGCGGACGTGCAGGTCGCCCGGCCGAGCTGGTGGGTGATCGCGCTGGGGCTGGCGCTCGCGGTGGCCGGCGTAGTGGTGAACGTGAACACCCCGCCCTCGGCCGTCCCGTGGATCGTCGTGGTAATCGCGGTGAGCGTCACGGTCCAGGTGGCCGTGGGGTCGACGCACGGCGCGGCGGTCGGCGGCCTGGCCGGGGCGGTCACCGCCGCGGCCGCCGCCACCCTGGTGCACTGGCTGCCGGGCGGTCCGCTCTGGCAGGTGCTCTACCTCCCGGCGTTCTGGATCGTGGTGCCGGGCTCCTTCGGCCTGCTGCACACCGCGCAGATCGAGGTCGGCAACGGCGCGCAGTCGGTGCTGACGGCGGTGTCGGCGGTCTTCGGGGTGTCGATCGGCACCCTGATCGGCGCGGTGATCAGCCGGATACCCCGTCCGCGCCGCGCCGTCCTGCTGCCCCGGACCTGAACCGGGGCCGACCGCCCGGGGCCGACCGCCGTCTCGGGGCAGTGGGCCCCGGGGCGGCGGTCGGGCGGGCGGCGGTCGGGGGACGGCGGCAGTCGGGCGGGCAGCAGCCGGGTGGGCGCCCGGTCAGGGGTGGCGCAGCGCCTCGGTGAGCCGGTACGCCGCCTCGACCACGGCCTGGGAGAGCTGGGCGCCGGGGTGGCGGGTGAGCCGCTCGATCGGGCCGGAGACCGAGACGGCGGCCACCACCCGGTTGGACTGGCCGCGGACGGGCGCGGAGACGGAGGCGACCCCGAGCTCGCGCTCGCCGACGGACTGCGCCCAGCCCCGGCGCCGTACGCCGCTCAGGGCGGTGGCGGTGAAGCGGGCGCCCTGCAGCCCGCGGTGGAGGCGCTCCGGCTCCTCCCAGGCGAGCAGGATCTGGGCGGCGGAGCCCACCTTCATGGGGAGGGTGATGCCCACCGGAACGGTGTCCCGCAGGCCCGAGAGGCGTTCGGCGGAGGCCACGCAGATCCGCACCTCGCCCTGCCGGCGGTAGAGCTGGGCGCTCTCGCCGGTGAGGTCCCGCAGCTGGGCGAGGACCGAGCCGGCCGCGGCCAGCAGCCGGTCCTCCCCGGCGGCCGCCGAGAGCTCGCCGAGCCGGGGGCCGAGCATGAACCGGCCCTGCACGTCCCGGCTGACCAGGCGGTGGTGTTCGAGTGCGACGGCCAGCCGGTGGGCGGTGGGCCGGGCCATGCCGGTGGCGGCGACGAGGCCGCTCAGGCTGACGGGGCCGGACTCCAGGATGCCGAGGATCCAGGTGACCTTGTCGAGCACGCCGACGCCGCTCGTGTTCTCCATGGGTGGGGTACTCCAGTCTCGGGGCCCGGGAGCAGCGGGTGGTCGTCGCTGCTCCCGGCGGCTCCTGGTGGGGAGCCGGGGGGGTGGTCAGCGAGGACGGGCCGGGGAAGTCGGCCGATTGCCTGCGCCGGGCACGAGACGGGTACGCGGAAGGGCCGGGGCGGGAAGCGCCCGGGCGAAGGACAGCACAGAGAGCACCGTGTCTCCTCATCTTTCCCGCGCCACAGTGGCGACAGGCCGGAGTTGGCACTGCCCCCGCACGGCACGGCGCGTACTTCGGACGCCGGGTCGAACGGGGAGTTGCCGGGGCTTCGTAGGGCCGGTCCCTCCACCCCTCTGGATGATTCGCCAGGAACGATACAAGACTTCCCGGGCCGGTCGGCAAGCCCCCCACCACCCAGGGCTCCGGATCAGGCCTCCCTGACCACCTTCCCGACGCACAGCGCCCAGATGACCAGGGCGTCGATCGCGATCAGGACGATCGCCCACAGCGGGTAGTAGGGCAGCCAGAGGAAGTTGGCGAGCATGCCCAGCACGGCGACGCCGACCCCGACCGCCCGGGCCCAGAAGGCACCGCTGAAGACCGCCACACCGGCCACGACCACGACGATCCCGAGGATGAGGTGGATCCACCCCCACCCCTCGGTGTTCATCGAGTACACGTAGCTGCGGGTGACGATCAGCAGACCGTCCTTGCGGACGGCGGCGGCCCCCTGGAACACCGCCATCATGCCGGCGGAGATCAGCATGACCCCGGCGAAGATGGTCCACCCACTCGCATGGGGGTACCGCTGGGGGCCCCGGACGGTGGGGCCGGCCCCGGTAGCACTACTGGCCATGACACGGGCTCCTTCGGTGGCGGCCGCCTCGCGGACACGGGGAGACGGGGAGACGGGGAGAGGTGCTCCGGGCGGCGCGGGGGCGGTCGTGCGCCCGCGGCGGCGGAGCCCCGTCTCTCACGGTAAGACCGGACTCCGCATCCCGCCGCCGTGGGCCGCGGGCCCGGATCCGCTTGACCTTGTCACGGTGTCAACCCTTTCACTCTGGCCGAGGAGGTGGTCCCGATGACCAGGACGGAAGAAGGCACGGCCACGCACACGGCCACGCACACGGCCACGGCTGCGGTCGGGGAAACGGAGGCGGAGACGGAGACGGAGACGGCGCGGGCGCTGCGCGGGCTGGCGCACGGGGACTCCTCGGTGCGCCTGCAGGCGGCGCTGGCCGTCGGCACCGGCCCGCGCCCGGGGTTCGTCGGCGGGCTCGTCGAGCGGTGCGCCGTCGAGCCCGAGTTCTACGTGCGCGAGATGCTCACCTGGGCGCTCACCCGGCACGACCCGGCGCAGACGGTGCCGCTGCTGATCGACCAGCTCCGCTCGGAGCGGGCCCAGGCCCGGAGCCAGGCCCTGCACACGCTGTCCAAGATCGGCGACCGGCGGGCCTGGCCGGCGATCACCCCGGCGCTGCTGGCCGACGCCGACGAGGAGGTGGCCCGCGCCGCCTGGCGGACCGCCGTCGTGCTGGTGCCCGAGGGTGGCGAGCGCGAGTTGGCCGTAGTCTTGGCCGCTCAGCTCGGACGCGGCGGACGCGAGACCCAACTGAGCCTCAGCCGGGCGCTGATCGCGCTCGGGGAGGCGGTGCTGCCGACGCTGTCCGCCGCGACGACGGACCGCGACCCCCGGGTGCGCGCGCACGCGCTCGCCACGGAACGGCTGTGGCAGGACCCGGACGCCGGATTCGAGTTCGCGATCGAGGAGGCGAAGCGCACGGTGGCCCTCGGCGGGGGCGGCCAGGAGGGACGGTAGGCAGTGTTGATCGGCGACGTCGCGCGGCGGTCCGGGGTCAGCGCCCGCATGCTCCGGCACTACGAATCGCTCGGACTGGTGCGGCCGACGGGGCGTACCGGCTCCGGCTACCGGCGGTACTCGGAGGAGGACATCCGGCGGATCCTCCACATCGAGAGCCTGCGCTCGCTCGGCCTCTCGCTGCGCGACGTCGGGCGGGCGCTCGACGACCCCGGTTTCGCGCCCGCCGAACTCGTCGAGGACCTGATCCGCCGGACCCGCGAGCGGATCGCGGCGGAGACCGAGCTGCTCACCCGGCTGCGGCGGCTCGACGCCGCGGAACCCGCCGGCTGGGAGGAGGCCCTGCAGGTCGTCTCGCTGCTCCAGGCCCTGGAGTCGAAGAGCCCGGGGACGCGGCAGCGCGCGGCCCTGTCCGCCGGCGAGGACGTCCCGGTCCCGGTGGAGGCGCTGGTCGAGGCCGTGCTGGGCGAGTCGGACCCGATCGTCGCCGGGGCCCTCCGCTGGGCGCTGGCGCAGGCCGGCGGGGACGGGGCGGTGCTGCTCGCCGAGGGCCTGCGCGCCCCCGAGGCCGAGGTGCGGGAACGGGCCGTCCGGTCGATCGCCGAGCTGCCGGACGGCACCGCGACCGCACTGCTGCGGGACGCCCTCGGGAACCCCGACGCCGTGGTCCGCCGGTACGCGGCCCTGGCGCTCGGGGCCCGGGGCGGCGCCGAGGCCGTCCCGACGCTCGTCGACATGGTCGTCGAGGCGGTGAACGACGCCGACGCGGCCGACGCCCTGGCCGTGCTGGCGGGCGACCCCGCGCTGGCGGAGCGGATCGCCACCGGGCTGGTCGACCGCCTCACCCACGGCGCCCGCGGGCGGGACGACGGGCCGGACGCCGGCGGGCCGGACGCCGACGGGCCGGATGCCGGGCCGGACGCCCTCGGACCGGACGCCCGCCGGCGGCTGACCCAGGCGCTCGCGGACATCCCGGGGAGCACGGCCTCCCGCGCCCTCGAGGAGCTGTCGCGGGACGGGGACCGTGCGGTCGCGCTCACCGCGACGTACATTCTCAAGCTGCGCGACACGCGGTAGTCCGTGCCGCGACCGGGGCGGGTTCGAGGACGGTGGGGGTGGCGTGACAGGGGCCGGGCGGTTCCGTCGGCAGCGGCGGTTGTTCCTCTCGGTGGCGATCGACACCTTCGGCTCCGGCGTCTTCCTGCCGCTGTCGCTGCTGTACTTCGTCACCGTCCAGCACTTCCCGGCGGCCGCCGCGGGCACGGCCGTGACGGTCGGGTCGCTCGCGTCCTTCGCCGTCGTGCCGCTCTGCGGACGGCTCGTCCAGGCCCTGGGGCCCAAGTCCTGCCTGCTCGTCAGCAACCTGCTGACCGCGCTCGGCTTCGTCCTGTTCTTCGCGGCGGGGCACCTGGCCACGGTGGCGGCCGCCACCTTCGTCGTGACGGCCGCCGACCGGCTCTACGGCGCGGCCTGGCCGACACTCGTCGCACGGTTCGCGCAACCGGAGGAGCTCACCGACTGGTTCTCGGCGGTCACCGTGCTCAAGACGACCTCCCTGGGGGTCGGCACCCTGGGGGCGACCGCCCTGATGGCGCTCGCCGGCGGACAGGGCCTGCAGATCGCGCTCGCCCTGAACAGCGCGAGTTCGCTGTTCGCCGCCGTCCTCCTGCTGGGGGTCACCGTGCCGGCCGCCGACCGGCCCGCGCACCGGGCGGCGCGGTCCAACACCCGGGCGGCGCTCGGCGACCGGCCCTTCCTGTCCCTGGTCGCCTCCCAGACGCTGCTGTCGGCGGCCTGGCTGATCCCGACGGTCGCCTTCCCGGTGTACCTGGTCGAGACGCTCCACCAGCCCGCCTACTGGCCGACCGTCGTGGTCGCCGTCCGCTACGCCACCGCCACCACCCTGCAGATGCGGATCAGCCGCCGGCTGTCCGGCTGGAGCCGGTCCCGGGTCCTGCGCCTGTCGATCGGCGCGGTGGGCGGCGCCATCGCCCTGACCGCGACCATCGCCACCGTCCCGCACGCCCTCCAGGGGCCGCTCGCCGTCCTCGTCGCGGTGGTGCTGGCGCTGGCCGAACTGGCCTCGAAGCCCACCGCGGCCGCGGCGGCGGTCGGCATGGCGCCCAAGGGCGACGAAGGCCCGTACATGTCGCTGTTCCAGCTGACCTGGACGGTCTCCTACGCGGTCGGCCCGGCCGTCATCGGCGTGGGCCTGCAGAACCCCCCGCTGCTCTGGACCGCCCTGGCCCTCTGCGTGGCGGCCAGCGCCCTGGCCCACCGCCTCCGAACCCCGCTGCGCCGCCCGCCCGTCGACGCCGCTGCGGGGCAACTGCCGCAGGGCGGGCGGGACGTGCGGGAGGAGGCCGAGGTCCCGTAGGCGGCACGCGGGGGCCCGCCTTCAGCCGGAGCTCCCCGCCGATCCCCCGACACCGCCCGCGAGTCACGCCACGCACCTCGCGGGGCCGCGCCGATTCGGCGGCCGCCCAGCAGGCCCGCCGACTGCCGCCATACGACGCACGATTCCCAGCAGGGCCAACCAACGCCCTTATGCTGCCGCCGAGTTATGCCGGACCGGCAGGCGCTCACCCGATTCGAGGGCGCGACCGACCGCCACCGCACGAGGTACGCCCCAACATCCTGGACACCACAGCTGGCCACCCACGAGTAATGACAGCCCGCCGACCCCGCATCACCGCCGGGTCGGCGACCGCTCGAAAGAACCACCGGCGCGCGGCCGACGCAGAAGCGCAGACGTCCTCCGCGATGCGCTGCCCGCACCGTGGCGCCATCGTGCCCCAACTCCGCTACACCAAGCGCGAGTCAGGGCAGGGCTTCAGCGCCGAATCGGCGGCTGCTCGGCGGGACCGTAGGCGCGCAGCTGGTACGGGAGTGTGGACGGCCGCCGCCACTGGAGGTCGAGGCCGCAGGCGCCGAGGACGGCGCCGAAGGCGTGCCGCATCGCATCCTGGACGGCGGTGCGGGCCCGGGCAGCCCGCTCGGCGGCGGGGGTGTCGCCGTCGGCGGCGGCGGACAGGCGCCGAGAGGGGTTCCAGCGGAGGTCGGCGACTCCGCTGGTGTCGTCACCGTCGTCGACGGGCCGGCACGGCGTGAGGGCGATGCCGGGCGCGTGCAGGTGATCGGCGACCGGCAGACCGGCCAGCGCGGCGGTGCGGCGCACCGCGTCGACGACGTCCGCGCCGATGCCGAGGTCCCCAGGGCGGGGCCCGGCCGGGGCCGGCGCGGAGGCATCGCGGCCGGTGGCCGGAGCTGGGCCGCCCGACGGGCCGACCCTGGTCTCCCCGCCGAGCCGGCCGGCCAGGACCTCGATGCCGAAGGCCGGCAGGAACTCCGCCAGCGCGTTCTCCATGGTGCTGCTGACGACCTGCCGGGCGGCGGGCGCCGCCTGTTGGGGCTCCTCCATGGCCGCGGCGGCGGCCAGCCGGGGGCCGGGCTCCCAGTGCAGGGCGATCAGGCCCGCGCAGTCGTCGGAGTCCCCGTACGGTCGGGCCGGGCGCAGCTGGACACCGGGCCCGTGTCCGCCGTACCCGACGGGCAGGCCGGCCAGCAGGAGCGCCTCGGTCACGCGGTCGGCGAGCAGCGGATCGATCCGGGGCCCGCCGGGGCGGCGCTCCGCAGCCGTGCCCTGCCGTGCGGCAGCCGTGTCCACGCCGTCCTCCTCCGGGTCCCGGGCGGCGGCCCGCCCGCCTGCGCCCCGACCGTACGGCGTACCCGGACGCCCCGTCGGCGAATCCCGGAACCGACGGCTCATTGACGGCAAACCACACATGCTTGCGGTCCCGGAAATCGCCCAGCGCATCGGGCAGATGGGCTGGCGGACCGCCGCCAGGATCAGCGCGGCCTCCTCCGGCCCGAACCCTCCAGGTACTTCACCGACGTGAACCGCCGGTCGGCTGGGTCGATCGACCGAGGCCGATCGACCCGGCCACACGGCACCCGAACTGCACCAGCCCCCCTCGGCCTGGCTTGCCCCCGGCGGTCGCCGCGTCCAGCTTCGACGGCAAGCCCGCCGACCTTCCCTGCAAGGGGGACGGTCGGCTTCGTCTCCGCCGGAACGGCGGCCGGAGTGGCTGCCGGCGGCCGGCGAGCCGGCTCTCGGGCTCGCCGGCCGAGCCGGAGCGGGCGATCAGGCCGGTGGGGCGCAGGCCTGCCGTCGGCGCGGCGGCGGCGGTGTGGGTGTGCAAGGCCTTCCCGGGAGGAGGTCGTTGGGGTAGAGGTGGCCAGGGCGCCGAGTCGGCGGCCCGTGCGCCCGGCAGCGGAGATGATCATCCGGGCGTAGGCTCTCGGCTGATCACAGGGGCAGGAGAGGAAGACATGGGCCAGAAGATCATCCGGTTCTCGGACCTGACCGGCAAGCACGCGGAGAGCGACGGGGACCTGGTACGGGTGGTGGTGCTCCAGCACCCCGACCTGACGGACGGTCCGGTCGAGATCGACGCGCTCGCCGGGGAGTTGGGCGGGGTGCGGGAGGTGGCGCTCGACCTGGTCACCATCGAGCTGCACCACCCGGACCGGGCGGAGCCGCAGACGGTGGTGATGGAGGCCGCGACGTTCGACCGGCTGGCCTCGGCCGCGCCGATGGCCGAGGTGCTGCGCGAAGCCAGGCCGGCCGCGCGGGCCGCCGGGCCGGTGCAGACGGCCGCCGCCGCCAACCGGGAGCGGGTCAACTACGCCAGCCTGGAGCACGCCGGCCGCCCGCACAAGGGCCGCACCACCGAGGCGGAGAAGACGGTCGTCCAGCAGAACCTGGAGCAGATCAACGAGCGGCTCGCCGCCGAGGGCCTCCGCACGATCGACCTGGAGAACGTCGAGCACGTCACCCGGTACGGGCTGGACACCCTGGCCCGGGAGACCGGCGTGATGCTCAGCTGACCCCGCCCGGGCCCGCCCCTGCCACCGGAAACCCTCGGCAGGGGCGGGCCCGGGAGTACCACTAGTCCAGCTGGGACAGCACGTCGGTGACCAGCTTGGTGGCGAAGTCCTTGCCGTTGCCGGAGATCCGGTTGATGTACTCCGCGAGCAGGACCGCCGTGGCCTCCAGGGGGTTCATCTCCTCCTTGGTCCACGGCCCGTACTGGGCGCGCCACAGGTTGGGGCTCAGCCCGGTGCCGGCGGCGATGAGCAGGCCGGCCATGGTGGGGATCACCTCGGGGCTGAAGGTCCTCGGCATCATCCGCATGGTGGCCACCAGGCTGGGGATCGCGTGCTCGATCACGTCCTCCTCCTGCCGTTCGAAGGCCTGGCGCAGCCAGTTCATGTACATGTAGACGAGCGTGCAGGCGCCCTCCACCAGCGCCTCGGCCTCCTCCGGGCCGAAGGACGCGGTGAGCTGCTCGACCATCCGCTGGTGCTCGGGGTCCGTCCCGGACTTGCCGTCGTAGACGGACTTGAGCCGGGAGTCGATCACCATGAGCGCTGCGCTCACATCGCCGACGGGAGCGTGCTGGGGGTCGCAGGACGACACGGGACTCCTCCTAGAGCGGCCACGGCCGGTACGGCCGGTCCGTTCGTAGGGTAGGCGATCGATCGGACGGGATCCGCCGGATCCGCCCGGGGCACCCCTCGGCCACCGGCGCGGAAGGGCCGCCCCGGATCGGCCGGGGCGGCCCGGTGGCGGCGGGACGGGCCCTGTCCCCCGCCTCCCGTCACCCGGCGACGGCATCTCTCTCGTCAGAGTGAGGCACCGGTGGCCGAGTTGACGACGGCCGGCAGCGGGCGGCCGGCCCGCCTTCCGAACCGGCGCCCACCCCTCCGGTCAGGCGCCGGAGGCCGCGGACCTGGCGTTGCGGCGGCGGACCCAGACCGTGGCCAGGACGCCGGCGAGCACCGCGCCGCCGCCCGTCCCCGCGACGGACGGGTTGATCATCGGGACCGCGGCCGCGGGCTCGGCCCCGCCGCACTGGGCGTGGCCGATGACCAGGTTGGCGCCGTTCAGCGACGGCAGCAGGGTGATGTGGACGGCGTTGACGGTCAGCACGCCGTTGGCGTCGGTGGTCTGCTCGTTGAGCACGACCGAGCCGACGAGCGGGATGTCGACCTTGGTGTTGGCGGGGGCGTTGGCCTGGAGGTTGACCGGTATCAGCCCGACGGTGACCGATCCGCCCGCGATCAGACCGCTGCCGGTGGCCCCGGTGGGGGTGGCGGTGCAGGTCGAGTTGACGCCGGTCAGCGCGACCGAGGCGACGCCGAGGTTGAGCCCGAGCCGGTCGACCGTCGCCGAGGCCGACGCGGTGCCGTCGGCCGGGTTCCCGGCGGTGGTCGCGGTGAGCGTCGAATTGGTCGCGACCGGCCCGACGTTGAGGCCGACCAGGGTCTGGGTGCCGCCGGTCGGGTACGTCGACTCGGGCGAGGGCGCCACGGCGACCATCCCGCCCAGTGCCTCCGTGGAGACGACGTAGGCGTCGGCCACGGGGGCGGGCAGCGCGGCGTACGCCGGGGAGGCCAGGGTCAGGGCACCGACGGCGAGCGCGGTTCCGGCGAGGACACGGTTGCGGGTGCGAGTTCTCACGGGTTGGCCTTTCGGACGGAGGGCACGGCGGACCGGTGTGTCCGCGGTGCGGGGCAGGAAGGGGTCGGGAAGGGGTGGTGCATCGACTCCACTGACCGGCCGCGGTGTTCGCTTCCCGGCTCGGGGCCGGGAACCGGGCCCGCGGCCTCACCGGCCAGGGAGAAGCCTCGGCGCTCAGGCGGTGGCGATCTCCTGGGCGGCGGGCGCCGGCAGCGACTCGGCCGTACGGGCCGTCTTGTGCCAGGAGCCCTTGCGTCGCACGATCCGCCAGAAGGCGCGGACCGCGACGAGGTACGTGGTGGCGGCGTAGAGCGCGAGGGCGAGGCCGTAGCCGAGCGCGGCCCGGCGGCTGATCCCCGGTTCGCTGCGGCGCCGGTACAGCGGCCCCCAGAGCGCGAACTCGGCGACCCCCACGACCAGGTAGAGCGCGATCAGCACGGCGCCGCCCTGGCGGAGGAAGGCGAGCACGAACTCGGGGTAGAACACCGCGTTGTAGCCGAAGGCGGCGATCGGCACGGTGTAGACCACCAGGCCGACGACCTGGAGCCAGGGCTGGACCATGAAGTAGAGGACCTCCAGGAAGCCCGGTGTGGTGAACTCCCGGGAGCGCCAGACCTTGCGCAGGTACGGCGCGCACTGCATCGAGCCCTGCGCCCAGCGGACCCGCTGGGTGATCAACTGCCGGACGTTCCACAGGGCTTCCTGGTCCACCCAGGCGGTGGTGGTGTAGCCGTTGCGCCAGCCGGCCAGCATCATCCGCAGCCCGAGCTCGAAGTCCTCCAGCAGCGCCCGGCCCCACGGCTCGCCGCTGCCGCCCCGGTCGATCGAGCGCAGCGCGCTGAGCCGGTTGGCCTGGCCGTTGCCGCCCACGTTGACGGTCCGGGTGAGCCGGCGGGTGATCTGGATGGCGGAGATCGGCCCGCGGAACTCGATGTCCTGGAGCCGGGCCAGCAGCCGGGCGAAGCGGTTGGCCAGCCGGCCCCGGTGGGGCAGCGGCACGGCCACGTCGCGGTTGGACATCCGGACCTCGACCTGGACGGCGCCGACGGCCGGGTCGGCGAAGAAGGACGCCCCGGCGAAGGTGTCCAGCATCCCCGGGGAGGGGCGGCCGTCGGCGTCCAGGACGATCAGGACGACCCGGTCGGCGTCGGTGGACTCCGGCAGCCAGGCCTCGACCGCCCGGTAGGCGGCGTTCAGGGCGTCGCCCTTGCCGGTGCGGGCCTGCGGCAGCCGCCGGCCGACCAGGTGGACCGGCCGGCCCTCGGCCGCCCTGGCCCGTACCACCTCGGCGGTGCGGTCCTCGGAGTGGTCGTCGACGACCCAGACCCGGGCCCGGGGGAAGTGCCGGGCGAGGTAGTCCAGGGTGGTGCCGATCACCGCCTCCTCGTCCCGGCAGGGTATGAGGAAGTGCCAGTCGAACCGGTCCGGGTCGCCCGGGGCGTCCGGGCGGGCCCGCAGGAAGTTGCGCACGATCACCGTGACGTAGGCGAGGAAGCCGATCCCCAGCACGAAGGAGAGGGAGACGGACAGGTCGAGCAGGGTCACGGCGCATCGGCCTCCGCGTCGCGGGTGGACGTTCGGGTGATCAGGAGGAGGAAGAGCAGCAGCGCGACCAGACCGGAGGCCATCATCAGCACCGAGCCGAACAGGACGTGGGTCCAGCCGAACCCCTCCTCGCCGTAGCGGTGCTGCATGGCGACGATCAGCGTCAGCCGGCCCAGGTTGGCGGCGACGACCAGGGCGGCCGCCAGGACGAAGCCCAGCAGGACGCGGCTCGGCCTGCGGCTGCCGAACAGCAGCAGGAGGCCGGCCAGCAGGGCCAGCGGGGCGATCAGCAGGGCGCTGCTGCATCCGGTGGTGAGGGCGATCCCGCGCCCGAGCCCGCTCGCGTCGCCGGCGTACAGCACCGGCGCGTCGGGGGCTTCGAGCAGCAGGGTCCGCAGGCCGAGCGCGTGCGAGACCAGCCACTGCGCCCCGGCCATCTCGTGGAACCGGTAGGCGCGTTCGCCGGCCACCAGGACCGCGCAGAGGCCGAGCAGCAGTGGTCCGGCCGCCCCGGCGAGCACCCGGCCGGACAGCGGGGCGCGGCCGTGCCGCGACAGCGGCGAGCGGGCCGGCCCCGGTGGCCGGGAGGGTTGCGGGTACACGTCTGCGGTCACGAGGAAACCCCTTGGGAAGACGGCGGGTCGGCGGAGGACGGGGGTCGGCGGAGGAGGGGAGCGCGGCGCGACGGCTACCGGCCGTCGCCGCGCCGGTCGGTCCGCCGGTCGTGCCGCCGGTCGGTCCGCCGGTCCCCGTCCCGTGCGTCCCGGTCCGCGGCGAGCCGGCTGCGCCGCAGCAGGGCGACGCCCACCAGCACCAGGGCCGTGCCGGCCGCGGCGGCGATGCCGAGGCCGGGCGAGCCGGTCGAGGCCAGTACGCCGCCGCCGGCCGCCGTGGGGGGAAGGCCGCCGCCTATGGGTCCGTACATGGGTGGGTTCCTCTCGTTGCGACCGGGTTGTCCCGATCTTTGCGATCTGGAGCCGTATGTTGCTGGGCTGATCGGATGATCGGATAGGCCTGACGCGCCCATTCGGGTGGAAATCACCCGTTTGCCGCAATCGCCGCGCGGCGGCGGCAGCAAGCCGGTACGCGCGACCGCCTCGCCGCCGCCAAGTGGACCCGGCGCGGCGGATCCTGATGCACCGGCATGCGAACCACCCCGGCCCCGCGCGGGCCCCAATCGGCCCACATCCGCCAAGTGGGTGACATTGATCGCTCATACGGATGTTTTCCTCCGAATCCACCCATATCGTCTGCTGATACTTCCGCAGCATCCACCCCTCGCCCCCTTCGGAGCGCCATGTCCTCGCCCGATGTCGCCCTGGTCCTCGGCACCCGGCCGGAGATCGTCAAACTCGCCGGAGTGGCCCGCCTGCTCGGCCCGCAGGCCCGCATCGTCTGGAGCGGCCAGCACTGGGACCCGGCCCTTACCACCACCTTCTTCGCCCAGTACGGGCTGCCCCGCCCGCACCACCTGCTGACGGGCGTCGGCGGTGAGCCGCGCGGCCGCCAGATCGGCCGGATGGTCAGCGCGCTGAGCGACCACCTCACGGCCTGCCCGCCCGCGGCCGTCGTCGTCCAGGGCGACACCAACACCGCCGCCGCCGGCGCGCTGGCCGCGCACTGCGCCGGGATACCCGTCGTCCACGTCGAGGCCGGACTCCGCTCCTTCGACCCGGACATGCCCGAGGAGGCCAACCGGCGGCTGATCGCCCCGCTCGCCGACCTGCACTGCGCCCCCACCGCGACCGCGGCGGCGCACCTGCTGCGCGAGGGGATCGAGCCCGACCGGGTGGTGATCACCGGCAACACTGTGGTCGAGGCGACGCTGGAGACCCTGCCCGGCGAGGCCGAGGCCCGCCGCATCGTGGCCGACCACGCCGTCACCCCCGGCGGCTACGTGCTCGCCACCGTCCACCGCCCGGAGAACACCGACGACGCCGCGCGGCTCGCCCAGATCCTCGACCAGCTCGCCGCCCTGGACCTGCCGGTGCTGCTGCCGCTGCACCCCCGGACCAGGGCCGCCGTCGAGGCGTTCGGCCTGCGCGGCCCGGTCGCGCGGCTGCGCCGGATCGAGCCGCTCGACCACGCCGGCTTCCTCGCCCTGGCCCGGCACTGCCGCCTGCTGGTGTCGGACTCCGGCGGCGTCCAGGAGGAGTGCACGGTGCTCAAGCGCCCGCTGGTGGTGGTGCGCAACTCCACCGAGCGCCCCGAGGCCGTCCGGGCCGGCTTCGCCCGGCTCGCCCGACCCGGCCACGAACTCGGCCGCGCCCTGCGGGAGTTGCTCGCCGACGAGGCCGCCGCTGACCGACTGGCCGGGCTCCCGTCGCCGTACGGCACCGGGCAGGCGAGCGCGGAGATCGTCGCCGCGGTCCGCGGCCGCTTCCTCACCTCCGAGCGGCCCGCCGCGCCGCTGCCCGGACTCGACGCCGCACCGGCGGTGGCGGCGGCCGAGCGGTCGGCGGTGACGGCCGAACGGTCGGTGGTGGCACCGGCGGTGGCGGCCGAACGGCGGCGCACCCCTCCGGCAGCCTCGCACAGGACAGCGATCCCCTCAGATACCTGTTCGACCACGAAGTGATTTCGGACAGCGGCCGCCCCCGTTCCGGACAGGTCGCCGAATCTTCGTGAACGGTGCGTCCCCGCGCCCCACCCTGGACTCGCCGGGCGGCGGTCGAAGCCGCAAGTCCCGTACACCGGGCACCACTTCACCGACCGCCCGCCCCGACCCAGGAGGTTTTCTTGAGCACCCACCGTCCCACCCGGAGGAACGTCCTGAGGGCCGCCGGCGGCCTCTCGGCCGCACTGGCGCTCGGCGGCGCGGGCGTCCTCGCGACGGCCTCGGCCGCCCACGCGGCCGACGACGGCTTCGGGCTGCACATCGTGGACCGCAACGAGGGCGATGCCCGGATGCGGTACTACCGCTTCGCGACGGCCGAGATCGGCTGGCAGCCCGCCGTCAACGTGCTGCTCCCCGACGACTACCACACCAGCGGGCGCACCTACCCGGTGCTCTACCTGCTCCACGGCGGCCTCCAGGACTTCATCGAGTTCGACCGCCAGGGCGTCCGCGAGTGGACCGCCGGAAAACCGCTGATCGTCGTGATGCCCGACGGCGGCCAGGCCGGCTGGTACTCCAACCCGGTCAGCACCAACGTCGGCCCCCGGAACTGGGAGAGCTTCCACCTCAACCAGCTGGTCCCGTGGATCGACGCCAACTTCCGCACCTACGCCGAGTACGACGGCCGGGCCGTGGCCGGCTTCTCCATGGGCGGGTTCGGCGCCCTGAAGTACGCGGCCAAGTACTGGGGCCACTTCGCCTCGGTGAGCGCCCACTCCGGCCCGGCCGACCTGCGCCGCAACGGTGGCGCGGTCGTGCACTGGGCCAACGTCTCCGCCGCGGTCAAGGACCTGGCCGGCGGCACGATCTACGGCGCACCGCTGTGGGACCAGGCCAGGGTCACCGCCGACAACCCGATGGAGCGCCTGGACAGCTACCGGAACAAGCGGATCTTCCTGGTCGCCGGCACCAGCCCCGACCCGACCAACCCGTTCGACCAGTTCAACGAGACGGAAGTGCTGGCCGGCCAGCGGGAGTTCCGCGCCCTGCTCGACGGCGCGGGCATCCCGTACGAGGCGCACGAGGAGCCGGGCGGCCACGTCATCCGCGACTACATGTTCCGGCGCGACATCGACGGCATCATCGACCGGCTCCGCAAGGCGTAGCACCCGGGCGCCACCGCACTTCGCACGGCGACGATTTCCCTGCGTACGACCGGTATTGATCATCCGTCAGGTTCGCTACCATGGGCCCCGGTCCAGGGCGGGTCAGGCGGACGGGGTGCGCGTGATCGTACGGCGGGGGTCGGCCTTCGTGGTCACGGAGGTCGAGTTGGGGGCGGCGGGTGAACTCGACCTCACCGGCTGGACGGAGGGGCCGCTTCCGGTCGCGCTGAGCGACGGCACGACCGACCGCGCCCGGCGGATGACGTACTTCGAACCACGGGTGGCCGAGTCCCTGTACGGCTCGCCCCGCCGCCCGGCCCGCTGGCACCGCACGGTGGCCCCCGAGCCGGCCGGGGGCGGGCCGGGACCGGCCGTCGAGGCGGTCGAACTCCTGCGGCTGCCAGCGGTGTTCGGCCCCGCCGCCGAACGGCACGGCCTCGCCGTGCTGCACGTCCGGCTGTCCGCCGATCCGCTGGCCGACCTCCCGCTGCTCGGCGACCTCTCCCGCAGCGGCCACCTGCACGCCGCCGCCCTGCCGCCGGGCGCCCGCCTCGCCCGGGCCGCCCGCCGCCCCTGGACGCTCTGCCACGTCACCTTCGCCGGCGGCGCCCCGCCCGAGGTGATGCCCGCCCCGTACGCCGACTGGGGTGCCCGCGACCAGTGGCTCTGGCTGCTCGCCTCCGCCACCCCGCTGGAACGCTTCCCGCCGGACCCGGAGGACGCCGAGCTGTTCGCCGGGCGGGTCCGGTTCTCCGCCGACTGGCAGGCGCTGGTGCTGCGCGACGGCGCCGCGTTCCTCGGCACCTCACCGGACCCGGGCGGCGACGCGGTGTTCCACGCGGCCGCCGCCACCCTGGTCCGGACGATCTACCTCGACACCTTCCTGCTCGGCCGCCTCCAGCTGCTCGGGCTCAACCGGCTCGCCAACGCCGTCGCCGGGCTGCACGCCCACGAGGCCGACGGGCACCGGCTGCTGGGCCTGGAGCAGCGGGCGATCGAGCTGCGCCGCGCCCTGTGGTCCTCCCACATCACCACCCGCGCCAAGGCCAACGAGCTGCTGGAGCGCTTCCAGGAGCAGAACCGGCTGCCGGAGCTGCTGACCACCGCCGGCACCGCGCTGGCCGACGCCGCCCGGTACGTGGAGACGGCCCGCTCCCGCCGCAGCGCGCTCGCCCTCGGCCTGCTCTCCGCCGTCGGCCTGCCGTTCGGAGCGGCCTACGCCGCCGGCGAACGGGACCTTTCCCCTCTCGAGCTTTCACGAGCTTAGGAAGTCTTTCAGAGCCCTCTCCCGCGCCGTGGTTGAGGACAGGGAGCGGCAGG